>NZ_JBEOZU010000090.1:0-37568 GCF_040298185.1 Streptomyces sp. NPDC001634
CCGGCCGGCACCGGCAGGGGGTCGCGCGACGGCGGAGGCGGCAGCGCGGCCCGCCCGCCGCCGCTGCGGTTCGCGGAAGGGGACGGCTTCGCCGCCGGACGCCCGCCGCGCCGCCCCTCGATCAGGGTTACCGCCTTCTCGGGCAGCCATGCCGACGCCGTACCGCTGTCGTCGGAGCCGGAGCCGAACAGATGGGGCGCGAGCTGGGCCTGAAGGTCCGCCGGGTTGGGGCGGGAGGTGGCCTCCATCTGCATACAGGACTCGATGAGCGGGCGCAGCTCGTCCGGCAGTCCGGACAGGTCCGGGCCCTCGCGCAGCAGCATGAAGACGGTCTCGACGGGGTTGGCGCCGTGGAAGGGGGGATGTCCGGTGGCCGCGAAGACGAGCATCGAGCCGAGCGAGAAGACATCGCTCGCGCCCGTCACGCTGCGTGAGTCCTTGGCCTGTTCGGGGGACATATACGCGGGCGTACCGACGGCGACGTTCGTCATCGTCAGGCGTGTGTTCGATACGCCGGAGGCGATACCGAAGTCGATGACCCGGGGGCCGTCCTCGACGACGAGGACGTTCGAGGGTTTCAGGTCCCGGTGGACGAGTCCCGCCCCGTGGATGGACTGCAGCGCCTCGGCAACCCCTGCCGCGAGCCACCGCACCGCCTGGGCCGGCAGCGGCCCGCACTCGGTCACTATCTCCTCGAGGGAGGGCGCGGGCACGTACGCGGTGGCGAGCCACGGCACGGCCGCGCGCGGGTCGGCATCGACCACGGCCGCCGTGTAGAAGCCGGAGACCGCCCGCGCGGCCTCGACCTCGCGGGTGAAGCGCACCCGGAACAACTGGTCCTCGGCGAGCTCCGTACGCACCGTCTTGATCGCCACACGCCGGCCGGACGCCGAGCGCGCGAGATAGACCAGCCCCATGCCGCCGGCACCCAGCCGTCCCAGCACCTCGAACGGCCCGATTCGCCGCGGATCGTGCTGCGTCAGCTGATCCACCACTTGCCTGCCACCTCCCCGTACGGGTCGCGTCATCCGCCTTGTGCACGCGACCCCGTGCAGCGTCTCACCACCGCACCGCCGTGGCGGCACGCACCCTGATTCTTCCTGTCCGGAGCACTGGTTGCGAACCCGGGGGCGGATCGGGGTGTCTCAGGACAAAACCACGCCACACCACCTCTCGGGAAGCGGGCGCCCGCATGGTGGAACGCCCGACGAGCCCCCGAAGTGCCGCCCCTACGGCGCCCGGGCGCCTCCCGGCTACCTCTGGAGCAGCGCGAAGGACGCCCCCTGATCGTCCGTGACCACCGCCACCCTTCCGTACGAGGTCTCGAACGGCGGTACCTGCACCCGGCCCCCCAGCCGGTTGACCGCGCCGAGGGCCCCCGCGCCGTCGGCGACACCGAAGTGGACGAGGAAGTGGGGCGGCATCTCGGCCGGGAAGGCGTCCAGGACCGGGGCGCGACCGAAGTCGGGGACGGCACCGGGGCCGAAGAGCGCGTCGTGGAAGAGGCCCGTGTAGAAGGTGTTCGCGGCGACCGTGTCCCGCGCGTACAGCTCGGCCCAGGTGAAGGAGCCGGGTTCGTGCCGCCTGCCGAAGCCCGCGTGGGTACCGGCCTGCCAGAGCCCGAAGACGGCACCCTCGGGGTCGGCGGCGAGCGCCATGGTGCCCAGGGTGTCCACGGGGGCGGGCCCGGTGATGACCTGGCCGCCGGCCGCCCGGATCCGCCCGGCGAGCACGGCGGCGTCGGGCGTCGCGAAGTACACCGTCCAGACGGTGGGCATCCGCCCGTCCCGTTTGGGCACCAGCGCGGCCACCCGTTCACCGTCGAGGAGCGCCCACACGGCGGAGCCGTACGCCTCCTCGAAGGTCCACCCGAAGAGCTCACCGTAGAACCGCTTGCCCGCCTCCACGTCGGGCAACTGCGCGTCGATCCAGCAGGGGACGCCCTCGGGGAAGGCTCCGTCGTCCGCCCCCGGAGCCGGGGCGTCCGGGCCCGCGGACGGAGGCGGGGACGACGGCGGGGACGACGGCGGGGACGACGGCGGGGACGATGGCGGATTTTCGGCCATGCCGCCCAAGGTAACGGCCTCTTGCGACCGGCGCTCGCGGGCGTACTCCCTCCTCAGGGGCCTCTGAAGCGCTCAATCGCCTCACCACTCCCCATTTGCAGTCGGCCGAATCGCGCTCCGATCACCCCTCGGTAAGCTGACGGCATGACAGGACAAGTGCGTACCGTCGACGGCCGCGTGGCCGGTCGGCGCGGGCAGGCGACTCGGCAGAAGCTGCTCGACTGCCTCAGCGAGATGCTCAGCTCCTCGCCGTACCGGGACGTCAAAGTCATTGATGTCGCCCGGAAGGCGGGGACGTCACCCGCGACCTTCTACCAGTACTTTCCGGACGTCGAAGGCGCCGTCCTGGAGATCGCCGAGCAAATGGCCGCGGAGGGCGCCGGGTTGACCCAGCTGCTCGAGGGCCGCTCGTGGGTCGGCAGGGCGGGCTGGCAGACCGCGCAGGAACTCGTGGACGGATTCCTGGAGTTCTGGCGCAAGCACGATGCGATCCTGCGGGTCGTCGACCTCGGCGCCGCCGAAGGCGACAAACGCTTCTACAAGATCCGCATGAAGATCCTGAACTCCGTGAACAACTCCCTTGCGGACTCGATCGCCGAGCTCCAGTCCAAGGGCAGGGTCGACAAGGACGTGAACCCGGCGGCCGTGGCCGGTTCGCTCGTGGCGATGCTCGCGTCCGTGGCCTCCCACCAGAAGGGCTTCCAGTCCTGGGGCGTCAAGCAGGCCGAACTCAAGCCGAATCTGGCGCTGTTGGTGCATCTGGGCGTGACCGGGAAGAAGCCGATGAAGTAGCCCGGGGCAACTGGACGCGCTGTTCAGGCCCCAAGTCCTGTCATGCAGGCGGCGGTTCACCCAAGTGGACCGCCGCCTGCTGCACTGTTCGGCACCCTGTGTCATCGCACCGAGACGCTGTGCATGCCGCGCCGCTATGCGGGCAGCGGGCGGTCCTTGACCACGTGCTTCATCACCAGCGTGGACGTCAGCCGCTGCACCCCCGGCAGCGTCGCGAGCCGATCGTCGTAGAGCCGCTGGAAGGCGGCCAGGTCGGCGGTGGCGACCCGTAGGAGATAGTCCGGCTCCCCGAAGAGCCGCTGCGCCTCCAGGACGTGCTCCACCTCGCTCAGCGCCCGCTCGAACTGGGCGACCGTGTCCCGGTCCTCCTGCCGCATCGACACGAAGACCAGCGCCTCGAAGGTCAGCCCGACCGCGGCCGGATCCACGACCGCCCGGTACCCGGTGATGGCCCCGGACCGCTCCAGCTCCCGCAGCCGGCGGTGACAGGGCGAGACACTCAGCCGCACCCGCCCGGCCAGCTCCGTCACGGTCAGCCGCCCGTCCTGCTGCAGCTCGGCAAGAATCTTCCGGTCCATGTCGTCCATGGGACAGATCTTCCCTCAGGATCCGCGATCATGGGCAAACTTCGGAAACACTTTCGCGCCAATCGCGCCTAATGTTCCCGGCATGGACACGGGAGCGATGATTTCTTTCCTCGCCGTGGACCTGCTGCTGGTGTGCGTACCGGGCGCCGACTGGGCGTATGCGATCGCGGCAGGACTACGGGGGCGGTCGGTGGTGCCTGCGGTGGCCGGCCTGGTCGCCGGGTACGCGGTGCACACGGCACTGGCGGTGGCGGGGCTCGCGGTCCTGGTGGCGGGATCGCCGGGGCTGCTGACCGCGCTGACCGTGGCGGGGGCCGGGTATCTGGTGTGGCTGGGGTGGGGGGTGCTGCGCAGCCCCGGCACTCCGGGTGCGGCGGCCGGGGAACCCGCCGCCGCACCCGGGCGCCGCGTCTTCCTCCGGGGCGCCGCCATCAGCGGACTCAACCCCAAGGGCCTGCTGCTCTACCTCTCCGTGCTGCCGCAGTTCCTGGTCACGAAGGGCGCACACCTGCCGGTGGCGGTGCAGACGGGGGTGCTCGGCCTGGCGCACATGGTGTGCTGCGCCGCCGTCTACCTCACGGTCGGCGTGCTGGCCCGGGCCGTGCTGACCGCGCGCCCCGCTGCGGCCCGTGCGGTCACCCGGACGAGCGGGGCCGCGATGCTCGGCATCGGCGCGTTCCTGCTGGTGGAGCGCCTGGCGACGCTCTGAGGGGTGCGCTCAGCGCCGTACGATCCGAAACAGCCGGATCTCCCGCTCCACCCGAGCCTGATACGTCGCGTACGGCGGCCAGAAGGCCAGCGCCGCCTTCCACGCCGCCCCCCGCTCCTCCCCCTCCAGCAGATGGGCGGTGACCGGGATGTCCTCCCCCTTCCAGCTGATCTCGGCATCGGGGTGGACGAGAAGATTGCCGGTCCAGGCGGGGTGACCCGTCCGCCCGAAGTTGGACCCGATGAGGATCCAGCTGCCGCCCTCCTCCGGCATGCACGCCAGCGGCGTACGACGCGGCTGTCCGCTCTTCGCGCCGGTGGCCGTGAGGATCACACCCGGCAGCAGCTGCGCGCTGAGCAGGACCTTCCCCCGGGTCAGCCGGTGCACCGCACGGTCCAGCGCGGGCACGACGTGCGGCGCGACCCTGGCGAAGACCCGTGTGGAGGACACCTTCTGCACGATCCGGACACCCAGGGCCGTCACACGGCCACCTCCCTCTGCTCGAAGAGCCGCGCCGCGTCGGCGGCGTGCGCCCGCAGCCGGTGCACGGGGCCGAACAGCAGCTCGTCCCCGGCCGCCCGCTTGAAGTAGAGATGCGCCTCGTGCTCCCAGGTGAACCCGATCCCGCCGTGCAGCTGGATCCCCTCCGAGGCGGCGGCCTGAAGGGCCTGAAGGGCCTGGGCGAGGGCGAGCCCGCCGACAGGCCCTCCCGTCTCCCGCCACCGCCCTTCCAAAGAGGCGCTTCGCGCCACACCCCCCGATTCCTGTCCGGTCGCCCAGGCCGCGTAGTACGCCGCCGAACGTGCCGTCTGCACCGCGACGTACACATCCGCCAGCCGGTGCTTGACAGCCTGGAAGGACCCGATCGCCCGGCCGAACTGCTCCCGCTGCCCGACGTACTCGACGGTCCGCTCCAGTGCCCGGTCGGCGGCGCCCACGGCCTCGCAGGCGAGGACGGCGGCGGCCCGGTCCCCGGCGGCGGCGAGCGCCCCGGTCACATCGGCACCATCCTCTCCCAGCAACTCGGCCTCCACATCGCGCAGTTGGATCCGGGCACAGGGCCGCGTCGCGTCGAGAGCGGTCCGCCGGGTCCGTACCCCGCCCTCCCGTACGAGAAACAGCAGGGTCCGCGACCGGGCGAACCCCCCGGCGTGCGCGGCCACGAGCAGCAGCCCGGCGCTGTGCCCGTCGAGCACCTGGTCGGCCTCCCCGTACAGCCGCCAGGTGCCGCCCGCCCGCCGTGCCTGCATCCCGCCGGCGCGGCCGCCGCCCGCCCAGTCGCCCCGGTTGTCGCCGACGAGGGCGAGTGCGGTGGCGAGGGCCGGGCCCGGGACGGTGAGGGCAGCGGTCAGCTCACCGGAGGCGATACGGGGCAGCAGCTCCGCACGCTGGGCGTCGGTGCCGAGGGCGAGCAGCAGGGGCGCGGCGAGTACGGCCGTCGACAGCAACGGGGAGGGGGCGAGGAAGCGCCCCACCTCCTCGCAGGCCAGGGCGAGTTCGGTGATGGTGCAGCCGACACCGCCGTGGGCCTCGGGGAGCGCGAGACCGGGGAGACCGAGGTGTTCGGCGAGGGTGGTCCACAGGGCCGGGTCGTGCCCGGAGCCGGTCCGGACCGCGGCCCGGACGTCCTCGGGCCCGCAGCGCTTGGCCAGCACCTCCCGCACCGTACGGCGGATCTCGTCCTGTTCGGCGGTGAAGCGGGCATCCATGGGCGGGTCCCTTCTCCATCTGACGATGCGTCATGTTAGGGCGGGCACCATCGCATGCACAGGCCCGGCGGCAATTAATCTGATGTACCGTCAGATTCATGACTGCTCTGGCCGGTCGAAAGGCCGCGATCGTCGGCGTATCGCTGTCGGAGTGCGGCCGGGTGGACGAGGCGACGCCCTACGCGCTGCACGCCCAGGCCGCTCGCCGCGCCCTGGCGGACGCGGGCCTGGACCGCTCACTGATCGACGGCTTCGCGTCGGCGGGGCTCGGGACGCTTGCTCCGGTGGAGGTCGCCGAGTATCTGGGCCTGCGGCCCACCTGGGTCGACTCCACCTCCGTCGGCGGCTCGACCTGGGAGGTCATGGCGGCGCACGCGGCGGACGCGATCGCCGCGGGCCATGCACGGGCCGTGCTCCTGGTCTACGGCTCCACGGCCCGGGCGGACATCAGGGCGGGCCGCCGCACGGGCAACCTGTCCTTCGGCGCCCGCGGCCCCCTCCAGTTCGAGGTCCCGTACGGCCACACACTGATCGCCAAGTACGCGATGGCGGCCCGCCGCCACATGCACGAGTACGGCACGACGATCGAGCAGTTGGCCGAGGTCGCGGTACAGGCGCGGGCCAATGCGGCGGCCAACCCCGAGGCGATGTTCCGCGCCCCGATCACGGTGGAGGACGTGTTGGAGGGCCCGGTGATCGCGGACCCCTTCACCAAGCTGCACTGCTGCATACGGTCCGACGGCGGGGCGGCGGTGCTGCTGACGGCCGAGGAGGTCGTACGGGACTGCCGTACGGCACCGGTCTGGGTCCTCGGCACCGGAGAACACGTCTCGCACACCACGATGTCCGAATGGCCGGACTTCACGGTGTCCCCGGCGGTGGTCAGCGGCCGACTCGCCTTCGAACGCGCCGGGGTGCGCCCGGAGGAGATCGACTTCGCCGAGATCTACGACGCCTTCACCTATATGACGCTGGTGACCCTGGAGGACCTCGGCTTCTGCGGGAAGGGCGAGGGCGGGGCGTTCGTGGAGAAGGGGCGGCTGCTGGTCGAGGGCGGGGAGCTCCCGGTGAACACGGACGGGGGCGGGCTGTCGGCCCAGCACCCCGGAATGCGGGGCCTGTTCCTGCTGGTGGAGGCGGTGCGGCAACTGCGGGGCGAGGCCGGCGCACGACAGGTGAGGAAGAGCGGCGGGCGACTTCCGGAACTGGCCGTGGCGTCGGGGACGGGCGGGTGGTTCTGCTCGTCGGGGACGGTGGTGCTGGGGCGGGGCTGACCGGGGGCCGCGCAGTTGCTGTCGCGGTGCACTTCGGCGTCGGACCCAAGAGTGATACTCGGAGGCATGGCAACGGATCTTCACGAACTGCTCAGGTCCCTGCGGGTGTGGGACCCGGAGACCACCGAGCTGCCCGCCTTCGACCCCACGGCGGCGCCCGCGGAGCCACTGGCGCTGTTCACGGAGTGGTTCGCGGAGGTGGTGGCGGCGGGGCAGACCGAGCCGCACACCATGTCGCTGGCGACGGCGGACGCGGACGGCACGCCGGACGTCCGCATCGTGATGCTGCACGGGGCGGACGCGGACGGCTGGTCGTTCGCGACGCACGCGGGCAGCCGCAAGGGCAGACAGCTGGCGGCGAGGCCGTATGCCGCCCTAGGCTTCTACTGGCCGGTGCAGGGCCGCCAGATCCGGCTGCGCGGCCCGGTCACGGCCGCGCCCTCCAAGGAGGGGCAGGCGGATCTGCACGCCCGCTCGACCGGTGCGCTGGCGGCGGCACTCACGGGCCGGCAGAGCGAAGTACTCGGCTCCACCGATGAGTTGGCGCGGGCGTCGGAGGAGGCGTGGGAGCGGGCGCAGCGCGAGCCGGAGGCCCCGGTCCCGTCCTGGACGCTGTACCGCCTCCGCCCGGAGGAGGCCGAGTTCTTCCAGGGCGACGAGCGGCGCCGGCACGTACGCCTCGCCTACCGCCGTACGGAAGCGGGCTGGACCAGGCAACTGCTGTGGCCCTGATCCCGGCCCGCGTGCCGGGCCGGCCGTGTCAGGAACGAAGTGTGATCAGGATGGGCTGCTCGGTGATCCGCAGAGTGCGGGGGGCGGGCCAGACCCTCGATGGAATCCGAATCCCGATGTTCGCACTGGTCGTCACGTTGTCTATAACCTGCATGTCCATTTGGTGTTCGTCACGAAGTACCGGCGCGGCGTGTTCACCGACGCCATGTTGAACAGGTGCGAGGAGATCATGCGGGAGGTGTGCGACGACTTCGAGGCCGAGTTGAAGCAGTTCAACGGCGAGCACGATCACGTTCACCTGCTGGTGCACTACCCGCCGAAGGTCCAGCTCTCCAAGCTGGTCAACAGCTTCAAGGGCGTCTCCGCCCGGCTGCTGCGCAAGGAGTACGACACGCACGTCCGCCGGTACCTGTGGGGTGGGCACTTCTGGTCCGGCTCCTACTTCGCAGGCTCATGTGGAGGGGCGCCGCTCACCGTCGTGAAGCAGTACATCGAGCGGCAGCAGCGCCCCGTGAGCTGAGGTCAACAGTGCGGACCCCTACCCCCACAGCCGAGATCAGAGCAGTCTTGAGATGCGCTTCACCACCGCCCTGAAGGGCGGCGCACTGCGCAAGATCAGAGGTAGAAGTCACGTCCGCGATGGGCCCTCCCCGCCGCCCTGCTCCGAGAACTCGTACAGCGAGAAGTCCGTCACCGCCCGGTACCCGAGCCGCTGGTAGAGGCCGTTGCTCGTGGGGTTCGCCAGGTCGGTGAAGAGCAGAACCTCCTTGGCGCCCGAGTCGAGCGCGGCCCGGCTGACCGCGGCGGTCGCGGCGCCCGCGTAGCCACGGCCGCGCAACGGGGCGGGGGTGTAGACGGGGGCGACTCGGACCTGCCCGGCGACTTCGGGGGTGGTACCCGCCATGGCGACGGGTGTGCCGTCCGGCGTCTCCCAGAGCATGAGCCCGCCGCGCGCGAGCTTGCTCCCGGCCCAGCCGTCCGGGTCCTGCGCGGCCCGCTCGCTGACGTCCGCGCAGAACTCGGCGTACCACCGCGCGACCAGCCCGCGGTCGTCCGCCGCCGCGAGGCGGGCGTTCCCGGGCGGCGTGGGCTCGGGCGGGGTGAGCGTGCCGAGCCGGTACAGGCGTTGGCGCATCCGGAGCCGGGCGGTCGTTCCGGTGCGTTTCTCCGAGGCGGCGGCGAAGGCGGCGGCCGCCTCCGCCGGGCCACCGGCCGACGGGATCATCCGTCCGTCCTGCGCGAGCCGCGCGGCCAGCGCGTCGGCGTCCTCGGCGGTGAGGGCGGTGAGGTTGAGCTGGTACGGGGGCGTGCGCAGGACGGTGGCCCGTACGGTGCCGTGCTTGTCCGCGAGCCAGCCGTAGTACGGCGCCCGATCCCCGTAGGCGGTCGCCCCCTCCGTCCGCAGCTTGTGGCTCACCGTCAGTTGCACGGTGTGCAGCGCGGGCTCGGATCGCAGGAACGCCCCGGCCCGCCCGAGGAACTCCTCCAGGTCACCGGTGAGCTGCCAGTCATCGTCGTCGAAAGTCATACGCCACCATCGCCCGCACCGCCGTGCTCCGCACGCGATCTACCCGCGACCGGTTACGGAATCCGCGGCTCCGGGTCGCTCGCGATCCGCGCATGCAGATGCACGTCCCGGAACGCGTCCTGCCTCCCCGCCTCCCACATCGCCCCGCGCAACGTTCCCTCGTACGGGAATCCGCACCGTTCGGCGATGCGGCAGGACGCGTCATGGCCGAGGGCATGGCCCAGTTCCAGGCGGTGCAGCCCCAGGTCGGTCAGGGCCCAGCGGGCGGCGACGGCCAGGGCGCGGGTGGCGACCCCGTGGCCGCGGGCCTCGGGAAGGACCCAGTAGCCGACGCGGGCGAGGCGGATGACGTGGTCGATCTCGTTGATGCCGATGTGCCCCAGCGTCGTACCGCTCGCCGCGTCCGTGACCCGGAACGACGCATTCGTTCCGTTGGCCGTGCCCTCCGCCTTCGACCGCAGCGACTTCCGCGCGTCTGCCATGTCCCGCACGATGTTGAGCGGCGTGTTCCACCGCGTGAAATCCGGGTCGGTCAGCCCCCGGAACCATGCGTCCAGATGGGCGTCGGACTCCGGATCCCAGAAGGTCAAGCGCAGGCCGTGACCCTGCAGCTCGGGGAGGGGGTTGGTCAGGGACCTCTCGCGTATGTCGGCCATCGGGCCATTCAACCAACTCCCTGGGCTCCGATCACCGGCTTTGGGGGCCGGAACACCGGCACCCCTTCCCTGAAGGCCACATCCAGCCGCATCCCCACCCGCAGCTCGGCTTCCCCGCACTCCACCACCTCGGTCATCATTCGCGGCCCTTCCGCGAGGTCGACCACGGCTGCGACGTACGGAGTGCGCTCCCCGAAGGGCGGCAGGTCGTTGCGGTGGACCACGGACCAGGTGTAGAGGGTCGCCCGGCCGCTCGCCGGCTCCCAGGTGACGTTCTCGCTCCAGCAGTGGGGGCAGAATTCGCGGGGGTAGTGGTGAGCGCGCCCGCATTCCCGGCAGCGGCGCACCAGCAGCCGCCCCCCGGCCGCCGCGTCCCAGTAGGTACGTGTGAAGGCGTCGGCTTCGGGGATGTCGAGGCGGGGCCGGGCACCGCCCGATGCCGCGCTCACCGGAACAGCCCCAGCGCGCTGTCCAGCGACCACGTCTGCCACGACATCCCGAACAGCCCCACCACCGAGATCAGCGCCATCATCGAGTTCTGTCCCTGCTCGGCCCAGTCGTGGATCATGAGGGTGAAGTAGAGAACGTTGAGGAGCAGGCCGCCGACCAGCGCGATCGGTGTCAGGAAGCCCGCGACCAGGCCGAGTCCGAGGGCCAGTTCCGCGTACACGACCACATACGCCATCGTCCGCGGCCGGGGCGCGACCACCACGTCGAAGCCGCTGCGGACCGCCGTCCAGCGATGCTTGGCCGCGACGTCGGCGGCCCAGGCGATCCCGGTTCCCCGCTCGAACCACGCCTTCTTGTCCTTGTGCCGCCAGCTCTCCAGCCACCACAGCCCGAGCCCGATGCGGAGCACGGCGAGCCATTCCGCGCCGGTGAGCCAGATCGTGTCCATGAAGCGCCGCCCTCCCACCGACCAGTTTTCTGACGGTACGTCAGTTCAGCGCACCCGCCGGGGACGCGCAAGAGCCGCGCCCACGCCCGCGCGCGGGCGGCGGACACGCCACCGAACCGCCACAACCGGTCCGCCTACGTCACCGGTCCCACCCACTCCTCCTACAGCCGTGATCGATTCGCAACCGATTCCGGTCTTGACCGAGACCCATCAACGGAGAGTGTGGATACGCTCACGCTCATGGCCGACTCGACTGCTGCTTCGTCGCGTCCCGTGGTGCCCTCCCACGAGGACCGACCGGTGTACGTCATCGGCGGCGGCCCGGGTGGGCTCGCCGCGGCGTACGCGCTGCGCGCCCAGGGCGTACGGGCCGTCGTGCTGGAGAAGTCCGACCGTGTCGCGGCGTCCTGGCGGCGCCACTACGACCGGCTTCATCTGCACACGACGCGGCGGCTGTCGGCCCTTCCGGGGCTTGCGATGCCGCGCTCCTTCGGGCGGTGGGTGGCGCGCGACGACGTGGTGCGCTACCTGGAGAAGTACGCCGAGTACCACGAACTGGAGATCGTCACCGGAGTCGAGGTCTCGCGCATCGAGCCCGCCCCGGACGGCACCGGCTGGCTGCTGTACGCCACCGGCGGCCGTGAACTGACGGGCAGCGCGGTCGTCATCGCCACGGGCTACAACCACACCCCGCACGTGCCCGACTGGCCCGGTCTCGACGCCTGCACCGGCGAGTTCCTGCACGCGGGCGAGTACCGCAACGCGGAGCCGTACGCCGGCCGCGACGTCCTCGTCGTCGGCGTCGGCAACACCGGCGCCGAGATTGCCGTCGACCTGGTGGAGGGCGGCGCCTCGCGCGTGCGGCTTTCGGTGCGCACCGCCCCCCACATCGTGCGCCGGTCCACCGCAGGGTGGGCTGCCCAGTTCACCGGGATCCTCGTACGACGGCTGCCGGTGCGGCTCGTCGACCGGCTGGCCGGGCCGATGGCGAAGATCAGCGTGCCGGACCTGTCGGCGCAGGGGCTGCCCCGGCCCGACACAGGGCTCTACTCCCGTGTCAACGAGGGATCGATTCCCGTCCAGGACGTCGGGCTCATCGACGCCGTGCGCAAGGGACAGGTCGAGGTCGTGGCGGCCGTCGAGGGCTTCGAGGGCGGAAAGACCGTCCTCGCCGACGGCAGCCGGATCGAGCCCGAGGTGGTGATCGCCGCGACCGGGTACGTCCGCGCCCTGGAGGGGCTCGTCGGCCACCTCGGCGTCCTGGACGCCCGCGGCAAGCCGGTCGTCCATGGCGCCCGCGCCCCGCGCACCGCCCCCGGCCTGTACTTCACCGGCTTCACCAACCCGATCAGCGGCATGTTCCGCGAACTGGCCATCGACGCGCAGAAGATAGCGAAGGCGGTCGCCCGCCATACGGAACAGGCCCGCGCGGCACGCTGAGCCGAGCCGCCCGTGGCTACCCGCCGGTTCCTCACCCCTTCCTGACACCTTGTCAGTTCAGTAACCTGACACAGCGTCAGTTCATTGAAGCTGTCACACAGGAGCGGGCGGACCGATGCTTGGATCAACCCACGGCACCCTCACCACCGACTCCCGCCGGGCCCGGGCCATCGCCTGCGGTGAGCAACCCTCGCCCGTGGTGCACGGCAGGCCCGCCGGCGTCGGCGACCTCGACGTCAGCGGGCGGCCGCTGTACGCCGACGTCCCCGACCTGGACCGGTTCTTCCGGCCCGAGTCCGTCGCCGTCGTCGGTGCCTCCGACGCCGAGGGGAGGCCCAACACCGGCATCACCCGGCAGCTGATCGCCTGGGCGGAGCGGGTCGGCGCCCGGCTGCACCCCGTGCACCCCACCCGTCAGTCCGTCTTCGGCATCCCCTGCTCCCCTTCCCTCGCCGACCTGCCCGAACAGGTCGATCTCGCCGTGCTGCTCGTCTCCGACCCCCTTCCCCTCCTCGAGGAACTCGGCGCGGCCAAGGTGAAGTTCGCCGTCGCCTTCGCCTCCGGATTCGCCGAGACCGGTGAGGAGGGCGCCGCCGCCCAGGACCGGCTGGCCGCAGCCGTGGAGCGGGCCGGGATACGGCTGCTCGGGCCCAACACCAACCTCAACGCCTTCGAGCGGTTCCGGGACGACCTCGACGGACCGGCCATCGCGCTCATCACCCAGTCCGGGCACCAGGGGCGGCCCGTCTTCGCCCTGCAGGAGCTGGGCGTGCGGCTCTCCCACTGGGCTCCCACCGGCAACGAGGCCGACCTGGAGACCGCCGACTTCATCTCCTACTTCGCCGAGCAGCCCGAGGTCGGCGCCATCGCCTGCTACATCGAGGGCCTGAAGGACGGCCGCTCCTTCCTCCTCGCCGCCGACCGGGCCGCCCGGCGCGGTGTGCCGGTCGTCGCGGTCAAGGTCGGCCGCACCGAGACCGGCGCCCGCACCGCCGCCTCACACACCGGCAAGCTGACCGGCGCGGACGACGTGGTCGATGCGGCGATGCGGCAGTACGGGGTCATCCGTGTCGACGGCCTCGACGAACTGCAGGACACCGCCGCCCTGTTGGCCCGTGCCCGCACCCCGCGCGCCGACGGCGTCGTCGTGTATTCGATCTCGGGCGGCACGGGCGCGCACGTCGCGGACCTGGCGACCGAGGCGGGGCTCCGTCTGCCGGTCCTGTCCGAGGCCAGGCAGGCCGAGCTGCACCAGTGGATCCCCGAGTACCTGAGCGTGGCCAACCCCGTCGACAACGGCGGCCACCCGGTGGGCGACTGGCGCGGACGGAAGATCATCGACGCGATCCTCGACGACCCGGAGGTGGGGGTGCTCATCTGCCCCATCACCGGCCCCTTCCCTCCGCTGAGCGACAAACTCGTGCAGGACCTCGTGGACGCGGCGGAGCGCACGGACAAGCTGGTGTGCGTGGTGTGGGGGTCGCCGGTCGGCACCGAGGCGGCGTACCGCGAGACGCTGCTCGGCTCCTCGCGCGTGGCCACCTTCCGCACCGTCGCGAACTGCCTCACGGCCGTCCGCGCCCACCTCGACCACCACCGCTTCGTCCGCGGCTACCGCTCCCCCTTCGACGAGGCACCCCGCACTCCCTCGCCGTCCTTCCGCAAGGCGCAGGCGCTGATGCGGCCCGGTCAGCAGCTGAGCGAGCACGCGGCGAAGCAGCTGCTGCGGGCGTACGGCATCCGCGTACCGCGCGAGCAGCTGGTGATCAGCGCGGCGGCGGCCGTGCGCGCGGCGGGGCTCGTCGGCTACCCCGTGGTGATGAAGGCGTCCGGCGCGCAGATCGCCCACAAGACCGAGCTCGGCCTGGTGAAGATCGGGCTGACCTCCGCCAGCCAGGTCAGGGACGCCTACCGGGAGCTGACCGACATCGCGCGCTACGAAGGGATCAAACTCGACGGCGTCCTTGTGTGCCAGATGGTCGAGCGGGGCGTCGAGATGGTCGTCGGCATCTCCCACGACCGGCTCTTCGGGCCCACGGTCACGGTCGGGCTGGGCGGTGTGCTCGTCGAGGTGCTGCGGGACGCGGCCGTACGCGTGCCGCCCTTCGGTGAGGAGCAGGCGAGGGCCATGCTGCTGGAACTGCGCGGGCGGGCCCTGCTGGACGGGGTGCGCGGGCGTCCCCCGGCCGACCTCGATGCGCTCGTCGAAGTCGTGCTCCGCATCGAGCGCATGGCCCTGGAACTCGGGGACCAGATCGCGGAGCTGGACATCAACCCGCTCATGGTGCTGCCCAGGGGGCAGGGAGCCGTGGCGCTGGACGCGCTGGCGGTGTGCCGCTGAGGTCCGGATCAGCCGGCTGAGGAAACAGAACAGGAAGCGGAGCATCATGACGTCCTCCCCCGAAGACTCCGTGGATCCCGTGGATCCCGTAGATCCCGTAGATCCACGGGATCCTGTAAATCCCGTAGATCCTGTAGATCCTGTAGATCCCGTCGAGTCATTGGTACGGCACACCACTGACAATCACGTCTCGTGGCTCACCCTCAACCGCCCCGAATCCCTCAACGCCATCACCCCTGACCTGCGCGAACATCTCATTCAAAAATTTCTCGACGCCTCCGCCGACCCGGATGTGCGGGCCGTGGTCCTCACGGGTGCGGGCCGCGGTTTCTGCGCGGGCGCGGACCTGCGCAGCGGGGCGGCGGCCGGTCAGCGGATCCCCGGCGACGTGGAGCGCACCATCCGCCGGGGTGCCCAGCGTCTGGTCGCCGCGGTCCTCGACTGCGAGAAACCGGTGATCGCGGCGGTGAACGGCATCGCCGCCGGCCTCGGCGCGCACCTCGCCCTCGCCTGCGACCTCGTACTCGCCGCCGATTCCGCCCGGTTCATCGAGGTGTTCGTACGCCGTGGCCTGGTTCCGGACGGCGGCGGCGCGTATCTGCTGCCGCGGCTGACCGGGCCGCAGCGCGCCAAGGAACTGATGTTCTTCGGCGACGCCCTGACGGCCTCGGACGCGGAGCGGCTGGGGCTGGTGAACCGGGTGGTACCGGCGGACGGCCTGGAGAAGACCGCCCGCGAGTGGGCCGAGCGCCTCGCCGCCGGCCCCACCCGTGCCCTGGCACTCACCAAGCAGCTGGTCAACGCCTCCCTGGACACCGACCGCGCCACCGCCTTCGCCGCCGAGGCCGCCGCCCAGGAGATCAACATGACGACGGCGGACGCGAACGAGGGCGTGGCGAGTTTCGTGGAGCGGCGGGAACCCCGCTACCGAGGCCGTTGATCCCCTGTCGGGGCCCTGATCCCCTGTCGGGGCCACTGATCCCCCCCGTCGGAGCCGCTGATCCCCCCGTCGGAGCCGCTGATCCCCCTGTCGGAGCCACTGATCCCCTTTCCGGGCTCACTTGACCCCCTTGCGAGGCTTCACTTCTGACATACCGTCAGTTTCAATGGGTGATGTGATGGGACACGCAGGGATGGCGGCCACCGCCGTCCGTTACCTCAGGTCGGTCGGGGCCGGTACGGCCGCGAGGCCCGTCGAAGCGCTGCCGCGCCCCGAACTGCGGGCCGTCGGGGCGGACGAGCGGGCGCCGGTCGCCTCGGGCGAGTTCCGGCGCGTCCTGGGGAACTTCGCGACCGGCGTCACCGTGATCACCGCGCCCGCCGCGGACGGCGAGAGCGGACCCGCCGGCTTCGCCTGCCAGTCGTTCTCGTCGCTCTCCCTCGATCCGCCGCTGGTCGTGTTCATGGTCGGCCGGACGTCGACGACCTGGCCGAGGATCGCCCGCGCGGGCGTGTTCTGCGTGAACGTACTCGCCGCTCACCAGGGCGCGTTGTGCAGCGGCTTCGCCGTCAGCGGCGCGGACAAGTTCGCCGGCGTCGATCACGAACCGGCACCTTTCTCCGGCTCCCCGCGCCTTGCGGGCGCCACGGCGTGGATCGACTGCGCGATCCACGCCGTGCACACGGGAGGCGACCATCTGATCGTGGTGGGCCGGGTGGAGGCCCTGGGAACCGGCGACAGCGAGGAAACTCCGCTGCTGTTCCACAAGGGCCGTTTCGTGTAGCCGTCCCCCTCCGGTTCAGGCGAGTGCCGGAACCCCCGCCGGACGCCGCCGGATCACCAGCGCCATCAGCGCCGCCGCCGCGCACAGCGCGCCCGACGCGTACCACATCACGTCGTACGAGCCGAACGTGTCCCGCGCGACGCCGCCGAGGAAGGCGACCAGGGCCGCGCCGACCTGGTGCGAGGCCAGGACCCAGCCGAAGACGATGGCGCTGTCCTCGCCGTACTGCTCCCGGCACAGCGCCAGGGTGGGCGGGACGGTGGCGACCCAGTCCAGGCCGTAGAAGACGATGAAGAAGATCATCGGCGGGTGGACGGCCGGGGCCAGGAGCATGGGCAGGAAGAGGAGCGAGGTGCCGCGCAGGGCGTAGTACACAGCGAGCAGGCGGCGCGGTTCGAAGCGGTCCGTGAACCAGCCCGAGGCGATCGTGCCGACGACGTCGAAGACGCCGATGACCGCGAGGAGCGAGGCCGCCGCCGTGATCGGCATGCCGTGGTCGTGGGCGGCCGGGACGAAGTGGGTCTGGATCAGCCCGTTCGTGGAGGCGCCGCAGATCGCGAAGGTTCCGGCCAGCAGCCAGAACGGGCCCGTGCGTACCGCCGAGAGGAGCACGGTGACGGCGCGGCGGGCGGCGCCGGGCACAGGTTCCGGCCTGGGTACGAACTGCTGGGCGCCGTAAGGCTTCAGGCCCACGTCCGCCGGGTGGTCCCGCAGCAGCAGCCAGACGAAGGGGATGACCGCGAGGGCGGCGAGGGCCACCGTCACGGCGGCCGGGCGCCAGCCGTGGTTCTCGACCAGCCAGGACAGCAGGGGGAGGAAGATCAGCTGTCCGGAGGCCGAGGCGGCGGTGAGGATGCCGCTCACCAGGCCGCGCCGCTCGGTGAACCAGCGGTTGGTGACGGTCGCCGCGAACGCCAGGGCCATCGAGCCGGTACCCAGGCCGACCAGCAGCCCCCAGCAGAGCAACAGCTGCCAGGCCGCCGTCATCCACACAGTCGCGCCCGAGCCCGCCGCGATGACTGCCAGGGCCACGGCGACGACCCTGCGGATGCCGAAGCGGTCCATCAGGGCGGCCGCGAAGGGCGCGGTCACGCCGTAGAGCGCGAGATTGATCGACACCGCCGCGCCGATCGTGCCGCGCGACCAGTGGAACTCCTGGTGCAAGGGGTCGATCAGCAGGCCCGGCAGCGAACGGAAGGCTGCCGCGCCGATGATCGTCACGAAGGTGACGGCGGCGACGAACCAGGCGCGGTGGATGCGATGCGTCGTGGGGTGCGGTTCCTTGGCGGTCGATGTGGGTGCGGTTGTCTGGGTCACGCCATAGAGCTTCCGGGCTGCATCCCCGCCGATCGAGTGGCCCGAGGGACAGCATTCGTTAGGATCGGGCCATGACCGCCGCCGAACGTTTCCGTCGCCACCGCGTCGTCGTTCTCGCCCTGGACGGGCTGCTCCCCTTCGAACTGGGCATCCCGCACCGGATCTTCGGGCGCCCCAAGGACGCGCAGGGGCGGCATCTGTACGAGGTCGTCACCTGCTCCGTCCGGCCACCGGGCCCCGTCGCCACGGACGCCGACTTCTCCATCCACGTCGAGAACGGCCCGGAGGCACTCGCCACCGCGGACACCGTCATCGTCCCGGCGTCGTACGAGCTCGGTCCGGTCTTCGAGGAGGGCGTGCTGACCGACGAGCTGGCCGCCGCGCTCGCGCACATCCGGCCCGGCACCCGGCTCGCCTCCATCTGCACCGGCGTCTACGTCCTCGCCGCCGCCGGGTACCTCGACGGCCGCCCCGCCACCACGCACTGGGCCGACGCCGAGCACTTCCAGCGGCTCTTCCCGCAGATCATGGTCGACGCGGACGTCCTCTTCATCGACGACGGCGATGTCCTGACCTCGGCGGGGGTCGCGGCCGGGATCGATCTGTGCCTTCACATGGTGCGGCGAGACCACGGCACCGCGGTCGCCAACGAGGTGGCCCGCCGTACGGTCGTACCGCCCCATCGCGACGGCGGACAGGCGCAGTACATCCACCGCCCCGTGCCCGATCCGCAGCTGGCGACCACGACCGCCGCCCGCGCCTGGGCGCTGGGCCGTCTGCACGAGCCCATCCAGCTGCGCGACATGGCCGAGCAGGAGTCCATGTCCGTGCGCACCTTCACACGCCGCTTCCGCGAAGAGGTCGGCGTCAGCCCCGGACAGTGGCTCACCCAGCAGCGCGTCGAACGGGCCCGTCATCTGCTGGAGTCCACCGACCTGTCGATCGACCAGGTGGCACAGGACGCCGGCTTCGGCACCGCCCAGTCGATGCGGCAGCACCTACAGGCGGCCCTCGGGGTCACCCCCACCGCTTACCGACGGACCTTCCGAGCCGGGGGCGTTTTCGACGGCGGCGGCTCCAGGAAGTACGACGGTGTGGACGCCCTGCGCTGAACGGCCCGCGCGACGGACCTCACCCCACCAGCCGAGCGCCGTCAGCACCAGGGTGAGACCCACACCGACCAGGACGGCCGTGGACGGGGCCACCGTCCGGAGCAGGGCGCCGGCGAGGGAGCCCGTCGCCGCGTAGCCCGCGCCCGCTGCCGCGTACATCACGGAGTAGCCCGCGGCCAGGGCGCTCGGTGGCAGGGCCTCGCGCAGGGACAGGTTGCGGGTGAGCAGCGCGCCCGACTGGAGCACGCCGCTCAAGACCAGCATGGCCGCGATAGCGGCCGCTGCCGGTATCAGCGCGACGAGGGCCACGCAGACCGATGTCCCGCACAGCAGCACCACGCTGTGGGTGCGGAGCCGCCCCGGCCAGGAGCGCACGCCGTACAGGAAAGCACCCAGCGCCGCGCCCAGCGACAGCCCCACCAGCAGCGGACCGGACCAGCCGACGCCGACGCCGCGCTGTTCGAGGAGGGCGGGCAGGACCAGTTCGACCAGGCCGAGCGTGGTGAGGCCGGCCGCGCCCGTGACGTACGCCGGCCAGGCGGCGAGGAGGGGCCGGAGCAGCCGCCTGCCCGCCCGGTCCCCATCGCCCGCGTCCCAGCCGGCGGGCAGGAGCCACAGGCCCGCAACCGACGACACCAAAAGGGCGGCAGCGAGGAGCAGCGGGACGCGCGGGGCGACGCCGAGGGCGAGGCCGGTCACCGCGGCCGGGGAGACGGCCCATATGCCGGACACCAGCAGTGATTCGAAGGACAGCGCCTGCGCCACGGCACGTTCTGGAACCAGGGCCGTGAGCAGCGCGCGCAGAGCACCGGTGGCCTGGGCCGGGGCGAATCCCGCCGGCACCGCGAACGCCGCGAGGACCACGGGGTGCGCGCCCGGTAACGCGCCGAGGCCCGCAAATCCGGCGGCTCCGGCCGCGAGTCCCGCGGCCAGCTGAGGGCGGGCGCGCTCGGGACGCAGGCGCAGGCCCAGCAGCGGAGCGCCGATGATCTCCCCGATCACATAGGCGGCGGCGAGGGTTGCACCCAGGGAATAGCCACCGGGCCGCTCGCGCACCAGGAAGACCAGGGCCAAGGGTGCCATGGCCACCGGCATACGGGCACCGATGGATACGCAGGCCCAGGCCAGCACCTGTCCGGAGGCGACATCGCGGTAGGTCATGGGACGACGCTAGGGGGAGGCACCGACAGCGCCCCACCGGATTTCAAAGGCCTGTGGAAAACCCGACGAGACCCGGAGGCACTCAGAAGGTCAGCACCCCCCTCGCCACCCTCCCCGCGTGCGCGTCCGCCGCAGCCTTCTCGTAGTCCTCCACCGGGTACGTCGCCGTCACCAACTCGTCCAGAAGCAGACGGCCTTCGCGGTACAGCTGGGCGTAGAGCGCGATGTCCCGTTGCGGGCGGGAGGAGCCGTAGCGGCAGCCCAGGATGGACTTGTCCAGATACATCGACGAGACCAGGAACGAAGCCTCGGCCGTCGCCGGCGGTACGCCGAGGAGGACCGCCTGGCCGTGGCGGTCCAGGGAGTCGATGGCCGCGCGGATCAGCTCCACCCGGCCCACGCACTCGAAGGCGTGGTCGGCACCGGTGGGGAGAAGGTCCTTCACCCCGTCCGTCGAGGGGAGGAAGTCGGTTGCGCCGAACTGGCGTGCCACCGCCTCCTTCGCCGGGTTGGCGTCGACGGCCACGATCCGCGACGCGCCCGCGATCCGTGCGCCCTGGATGACGTTGAGGCCGATCCCGCCCGTGCCGATGACGAGCACGGTGTCGCCCTGGTCCACCCGCGCGCGGTTGAGCACGGCTCCCACCCCGGTCAGGACGCCGCAGCCGATCAGCGCCGCCGACGGCAGCGGGATGTCCTTGGGGATGCGGACCGCCTGGACAGCCTTCACCACGGTCCGTTCCGCAAAGGCGGAGTTGGATGCGAACTGGTACACCGGCTTGCCGTCCCGGGTGAACGGCCGACCCGGCCGGCCGATGGCCTGCCGGCACATCGTCGGCCGTCCCCGGTCGCACTGCGCGCACGCACCGCAGTTCGCCAGGGTCGACAGCGACACATGGTCTCCGGGCCGGACGTGGGTGACGCCGTCGCCCACCGCCTCCACCACGCCCGCGCCCTCATGGCCCAACACCACGGGAACCGGGAAGGGTATGGTCCCGTCCACCACCGACAGATCGCTGTGGCACAGTCCCGCCGCGGAGATCGCCACCTGCACCTCGCCGGGGCCCGGGTCCCTCACCTCCAGGTCGTCCACGACGTGCGTCTGTACGCCGTCGTAGATCACACCTCGTATCGCGCCTCGTATCGCGCCTGGTATCGCGCCTCGTATCTCGCCGCCTGTCGCGCCTGGCATCGCAACTCCCTCAGCCCTTGGGTCCCCTGGGTTCCTTCGGCAGGCCGAGCACGCGCTCGGCGATGATCGTGCGCTGGATCTCGTCCGAGCCGCCGTAGATGGTGTCGGCCCGGCCGAAGAGGAACAGGTGCTGGAACGGGTCCAGTTGGTAGGGCGCCGTCGGCGACCAGTCGGCCGGACCTGCCGCCCCCGCCGCGCCCCGGACCTCCATCGCCAGCTCGCCCAGCCGCTGATGCCAGCGGCCCCACAGCAGCTTGGCCACGCTGGGTGCGCCCGCGTCCGTGGTGTCGCCGAGCGTGCGCAGGGCGTTCCAGCGCATCGCGCGCAGCTCGGCCCACTGCCGCACCAGGCGGTCGCGTACGACCGGGTCGTCCGCCGCGCCCGTGGTGACCGCCGCCTGTACGACCTCGCCCAGCTCCCGTGCGAAGCCGATCTGCTGGGCCAGGGTGGAGACGCCCCGTTCGAAGCCGAGCAGGCTCATCGCCACGCGCCAGCCGCCTCCCTCGTCGCCGACGACGTGCTCGGGGCGGGCCGTCGCGCCGTCGAAGAACACCTCGTTGAACTCGCTCGTTCCGGTCAGCTGGCGGATGGGGCGGACCTCGATGCGGCCGGGCTGGTCCATCGGTACGAGGAAGAAGGTGAGGCCGTGGTGGCGGTGCGAGGCCGGGTCGGTACGGGCGAGGACGAAGCACCAGTCGGCCTCGTGGGCGAGGGAGGTCCAGATCTTCTGACCGGTGATGCGGTACGAGTGCGGCGTGTCGCGTACGGCGGTGGTGCGGACGCCGGCGAGGTCGGAGCCGGCGCCGGGTTCGCTGTAGCCCTGGCACCAGAGTTCCTCGCCGCGGGCTATGGGGGGCAGGAAGCGGGACTTCTGCTGCGGGGTGCCATGGGTGATGAGGGTGGGGGCGAGGAGGTTCTCGCCGATGTGGCCGGAGCGAGGGGGTGCCTGGGAGTGGGCGTACTCCTCGGCCCAGGCGACCTGTTGGGTGAGGGTGGCGCGGCGGTTGCCGTGGCCGTCCTCCGGCCAGCCGAGGCCGATCCAGCCGGCGCGGCCGAGCGTTCGTTCCCAGTCACGCCGGTTCGGCTTGCCGCGAAGGTTGGCCTGCAGCCAGGCCCTTGCTTCGCTGCGGAACGTCTCGTCCTCCGGACCGAACCCAAAATCCATGGTCTCCGCCTTGTCGTGGTGCCGGCCCAAAGGGTTTTCGCCCCCGCCGCCCCTGCCCTTCCCGTCCCTGGGGGCTGCGCCCCCAGACCCCCGCTGTCGGCCTGACGGCCCCGTCCTCGAACTCCCCCAAGCTCTCGGCTCCGCTCGAGCAGGGGGACCCCCACGACGGGCGGAGAAGACGCGCATCCTCACGCGTTCGGCCGTGACCCATCCCGCGCCGCCCTCTCCATCGCCTCCAGTTGCTCCAGCAGCGGCATCGGGTCCGTTCCCACCGTTCCGGGCAGGAAGTCCGCGATGCGTTCCGGGGTCCAGGAGCCCTCCGCGTACGCTGCCCGCAGTTCTCTCGGCTGGGCCCAGACCGCCAGTTTCGGGCCCGCGATCGTGTAGACCTGGCCCGTGATGCGTTCCTCCTTCGCGCGGTCCGACAGGAGGTACACCACCAGTGCCGCCACGTCCTCCGGGGCGCCGATCTCCTTGAGTTCCATGGGGACGTTCGCCGACATCCGCGTCCGCGCCACCGGCGCCACCGCGTTCGCCGTCACCCCGTACTTGTGCAGGCCCAGCGCCGCGCTGCGGACGAGGGAGATGATGCCGCCCTTCGCCGCGCTGTAGTTGGCCTGCGCGACCGAGCCCTGGTGGTTGCCGCTCGTGAAACCGATCAGCGTGCCCGAGCGCTGTCCCCTCATCACCGCCGACGCGGCGCGGAACACCGTGAACGTGCCCTTGAGATGGGTGGCGACGACCGGGTCCCACTCCTCCTCGGTCATGTTGAAGAGCATCCGTTCGCGCAGGATGCCCGCCACGCAGACGACCCCGTCCAGGCGGCCGTACGCGGCGAGCGCCTCGTCGACCACCCGCTGCCCGCCCGCCATCGTCGAGATGTCGTCCGCCACCGCGACGGCCTCTCCGCCCGCCGCCTCGATCTCCTTGACCACGGCCGCGGCGACCTCGCTCGTGGGGGAGGCGCCCTCCACGGACACCCCGTGGTCGTTGACGACGACGCGTGCTCCCTCCGCCGCCGCTGCCAGCGCCACCGCCCGTCCGATCCCACGGCCCGCACCCGTCACGGCGACGACCTTGCCTGCCAAGAAGTTCCCCACGCCCGGCCCCTTCCCGCGGTTTCTGACGGACCGTTAGATTTTATGACCCGTCAGATACTCGGAGACAAGCCCCGGGGAGGACTCATGTCACTGCCTGCCGAGTTCCATGAGATCGCCAAGCGCGTGAACAACTGGGGGCGCTGGGGCGTCGACGACGAGATCGGGACCCTCAACCTCATCACCCAGGAGGTGGTGCGGGAGGCCGCCGCCTGTGTGCGCTCCGGGCGGCGGGTTCCGCTCGCGCTTCCCCTTCAGCAGGACGGCGTGCAGACGGGGGTCATTCCCGGGCGGGTCAATCCCCTGCACGTGATGGTGCAGATCAACCAGGAGCTGTTCGGGCCCGGCACCGTCGCGTGCAGCGACGACGCCGTGACCATGGGACTCCAGGCGGCCACCCACTGGGACGCGCTCACCCATGTCTCGCACTCCGGGAAGCTCTACAACGGCCGCCCGGCCGACACGATCACACCCCACGGCGGCGCCGCGTTCAGCGGCATCGACAAGCCGCGGCACATCGTCTCGCGCGGGGTCCTGCTCGACATTCCCCGCGCCCTGAACAAGGAGCGGCTCGACAGCTCGCATGCCGTCACCCCGGAGGACCTCGACGCGGCCGAGGAACTCGCCGGTACGCGCGTACGGGCGGGGGACATCGTGCTCGTACGGACCGGGCAGATCCGGACCTGCCTCGCGGGCGACAAGCAGTCCTACGGTTATCCGTCGCCAGGGCTGTCCGTGCGCACCCCGGAGTGGTTCCACGCGCGCGATGTGGCCGCGGTCGCGAACGACACGCTCACGTTCGAGATCTTCCCTCCCGAGATCGAGGATCTGTGGCTGCCCGTCCATGCGCTCGATCTCGTGGAGATGGGGATGTTGCAGGGCCAGAACTGGAATCTCGAAGAGTTGTCCACAGCCTGTGGAGAAGAGGGACGCTACAGCTTTCTGCTGTCGGCGATGCCCGAACCCTTCGTCGGCGGCACCGGAACCCCCGTGGCCCCGGTCGCCATTCTTTGAAGGCCCCCGCAAAGGTCGGTCTGGCGGCGCGCCGCTGCTCGCCCCGAGCACGGCACCGCGCGCCGCCATCCGGCTCGGCGTACCCACCCTGCTCCCCGGACGGCCTCAACGGGGCCGCCTGCCCCAGTAGGAGCCGACGCCGAATCACGATCCGCACTCGTCAAGGGCTTCCGTCACCGAAACCCTCGTCGTCCCCTCGCGGCGAATCGCTGAACACAAGCGTGATCAAACGGACACGCCGCGTCAACACCCGTTCGGGGATTCCTCACTTACGCCCTTTTTATGACAGC
The DNA here is from genome assembly GCF_040298185.1 of Streptomyces sp. NPDC001634. Taxonomy (NCBI): domain Bacteria; kingdom Bacillati; phylum Actinomycetota; class Actinomycetes; order Kitasatosporales; family Streptomycetaceae; genus Streptomyces; species Streptomyces sp. NPDC001634. Next base: position 24,805 of record NZ_JBEOZU010000090.1, read on the forward strand.
GCGTACAGGAGCACGCCCCGGCGCACTCAATGGCGATCCACACCAAGGACCGGGGCCCGTGCGGGCGCACGCCCAGGCGTATGCACCGACCCTCCGGACGCCGGAGCACGCCCGTTCCGGCTACACCACGCCGTAGGCGAAATCCGCCGCCGTCGCGTCCGCCGCATACGCCGTCACCCTGCTCGCGGCCCCGGCCGTACAGCGGTCCAGCTCGCACCAGATGCGCTTGCCCACCCCCTCGGGGTCCCAGCCCCAGCGGTCCGCGAGACCGTCGACGAGTTCCAGGCCGCGGCCGCCCGTCTCGTCACCCCCGGCGTGCCGGGGAGCCGGCGGGCGGGCACTGGTGTCGGCCACCTCCAGGCGGACCGTGCCGCCCTGGTCGCCCGAGGAGTCGTCACGCACGCCCGTCAGCAGCAGGCGCAGCACGGCGGGACAGCCGGTGTGCACCACGGCGTTGGTGACCAGTTCGGAGACGAGCAGGATCAGCGTCTCGGCCAGTGGCTCGTCCGCCCCTATCCCTGAGCCGGCGAGCCGGGAACGGGCCCACCGCCGCGCTCGCCCCACCTCCGCGGGGTCGGGCCGGATCTCCAGCTGCACTTGAAGCACCTGCACCGCTCACACCATCCGAACCGGCGGACGCATCGCCTCGCGCCTCGAAAGGGCCACGATCGTGGTCATCGACTGCATGGCAGGAATCAGGGTCACGGACCGTGATTCCCTTGCACGACAGCATGGTTGACGTACAGTCACCCCAACAAGCGCTTCGGGCATATTCCAGCGCGAAGGAGTACGCGTGCGGCATACTGTGCGACGCTTGCCTCGGTGAGTCGAACGGGCAGGCACGAAGGTCCGCCCTGCCCCGCGAGCGGCGCGCATCGCCGGATCCGGCGCCGCCACATGGGCCGCACCGGAGTGGATCGGGCTCGAAACCGCTCGCATCCCACACAAGGTACCGGAGCCCCCCGGCGACTCCACCCCGTGACAAGTCACACGTAGGACACAACCCGATATCAACGCTCCGTAATTCCGGATTGCCACAATCCATGACATCCATGGCAGGCCGTCCCGAAGAATGCCTGTACAGGGCCCTTTTAGGCCGCCCCGGAGAGCAGATCCGCAGCAAGCATCTCGCTACTCTCCGTATCCGCTCCCGTACGTTGGGTCCGTATCCATGCCCGCTTGAGGAACAGGTGCACCTCGGACTCCCATGTGAAGCCCATGCCGCCGTGCACCTGGAGGCAGTCGCGGGCGCCGCGGACGGCCGCCTCGTCGGCGAGCAGGCGGGCCGCAGCGATGTCGAGGGGATCCGAGGTGACGGCGGCCGCGTACACCGCCGCGCGGGCCGTCTCCACGCGCACCAGACTCTGTGCGCACATGTGTTTGACCGCCTGGAAGGCCCCGATCGGCTGTCCGAACTGCTCCCTGGTCCGCGCGTACGCCACCGCCAGCTCACAGGTCCGGGCGGCGCCGCCGAGCTGCTCGGCCGCGGTGAGCAGGACGGCGACGGGGTCCGGCGCGCCGTCCACGGGGGCGCCCGGGGACGGCGGCAGCCGGTGCAGGGGGGTCAGCGGGTCCACCGACCGGACCGGTACGGCGCCGGTCGCGTCGCCGCGTACGACGTCCGCCTCCGCCAGCCACTCCACCAGGCCGCCGGAGACGGCCGTGACCACCGTCTCCCCGGTCGCCGCGCCCGCCACCTCGCCCGCCGCGAGGTGCGTGGCCACCAGCGGGCCGGGCAGCAGCACTCGTCCCGCCTCCTCGAAGGCCAGCACCGCCTCGGGCAGCCCGAGCCCCACTCCGCCGTCCTCCTCCGGCAGCCGCAGGGCGAAGAAGCCGGCCTCGCCCAGCTCGCGCCAGAGCGCGCGGTCGAGCGCCCCGGGCCGGTCAAGGGCGCCCCGCAGCGCGTCCCGGCCGAAGCGGCCCGCGAGCAGGTCACGCACCCCGGCCCGCAACGCCCTCTGGTCGTCCGTCAGTTGGAAGTGCACGGAAGAGTCACCGCCCCTTCGGCAGCCCCAGGATCCGTTCGGCCACGATGTTCTGCTGGATCTGCGAGGTGCCGGCCGCGATCGTGTACGACAGCGACGACAGCCGGTCGAGGACCCACGGGCGGTCGAGGTCGAGGGAGTTCGGGCCCAGCACCTCGGCAGCGGCGTCGTAGAGCTCCTGACGCGCGTGGGAGTACCTCAGTTTGAAGACCGAACCCCCTGTGCCCGGCACTCCGCCGGTCTTCTCCGCCTCGCTCACGTTCCACTGCGTGAGCCGCCACAGGGCCCGGAACTCCGCGTTGAGCCTGCCCAGCCTCCGCCGGAGCGGGGCGTCGTCCCAGCGGCCGTTCCTCCGTGCCTCGCGGGCGAGTTCGCCGAGGACGCGACGGCAGGCCACCACCTCCCCCACGAACGCCGTGCCGCGTTCGAAGGAGAGCGTCACCATGGTCACGCGCCAGCCGTCGTTCTCGGCGCCGACCCGGTTGGCCACCGGCACCCGCACCTCGTCGAGGAACACCTCCGCGAACTCGTTCGACCCGGCGAGCGTCCGCAGCGGCCGCACGGTGATGCCCGGTGCGTCCATGGGCATCGCCAGCCAGGTGATGCCCCGGTGTTTGGGGGCCTCCGGGTCCGTACGCACGAGCAGTTCGCACCAGTCGGCGACCTCCGCGTGGGAGGTCCAGATCTTGGACCCGCTCACCACGTAGACGTCGCCGTCCCGCCACGCGCGCGTGCGCAACGATGCAAGGTCCGAGCCCGCGTCGGGTTCACTGAACCCCTGGCACCAGACTTCCTCGCCGCGCAGCACGGGCGGCAGCCAGCGCGCCCGCTGCTCGGGCGTGCCCTCGGCGGCGATCGTCGGTCCCGCGTGCAGCAGCCCGACGAAACTGGCCCCCACATAGGGTGCGCCCGCCTTCTCGGTCTCCTCCAGGAAGATCAGGTGCTGGGTGGGGGTCGCGCCCTGCCCGCCCGCGTCCATGGGCCAGTGCAGGCCCGCGTACCCGGCGTCGTACAGCATCCGCTGCCAGCCCAGGTCGTAGGCGCGTCTGGCGGACCAGTCGCCGGGGGACGGCTTCGGGGGCAGCGTCGGGAGCGTCTTGGCCAGCCACTCCCGAAGCCGGGCCCGGAACTCCTCCTCCTCGGCCGTGTACGCGAGGTCCATTACTTGTCGAAGTCCAGGTCCAGCATGCGGATCGCGTTCCCGCGCATCAGCTTGTAGACCGTCTCGTCGTCGAGGCCCTTCACATGGTCGAGGGCGACCTCCTTGGTGTGCGGGAAGGTCGAGTCGACGTGCGGGTAGTCGGTCTCGAAGGTGGCGTTGTCGCGGCCGACCACGTCCAGGGACGCGACACCGTGCTTGTCGCGGAAGAAACAGCAGAAGATCTGCCGGTAGTAGTACGCCGACGGCGGCTCCGGGATCAGATCACGGACGCCGCCCCAGGCGCGGTGCTCCTCCCAGACGTCGTCGGCGCGCTCCAGGGCGTAGGGGATCCAGCCCATCTGTCCCTCGGAGTAGGCGAGCTTGAGCCGCGGGAACTTCACCAGCACCCCGCTGAAGAGGAAGTCCATCATCGAGGCCATCGCGTTGTTGAAGGAGAGCGAGGCCTGCACGGCGGGCGGCGCGTCCGGGGAGGCGGCCGGCATCTGCGAGGACGACCCGATGTGCATGTTCACGACCGTGCCGGTCTCCTGGCAGGCCGCGAAGAAGGGGTCCCAGTAGCCGGAGTGGATGGACGGCAGCCCGAGATGGGTGGGGATCTCGGAGAAGGTCACCGCCTTCACCCCGCGGGCGGCGTTGCGCCTGATCTCGGCGACCGCGAGGTCGATGTCCCACAGCGGGATCAGACACAGCGGGATCAGCCGGCCGCCGCTGTCGCCGCACCACTCCTCGACCATCCAGTCGTTGTACGCGCGCACGCAGGCCAGGGCGACCTCCTTGTCGTGCGCCTCGGCGAAGGTCTGGCCGCAGAAGCGCGGGAAGGTCGGGAAGCAGAGGCTGCCCTCGACATGGTTGAGGTCCATGTCCCTGAGCCGCTCGGCCGGGTCCCAGCAGCCGCGCCGCATCTCCTCGCGCGTGATGCCCTCCAGGGTCATCTCGTCGCGGTCGAAGCCGACGGCGGCGATATTGCGTTTGTACGGGAACTGCAGGTCCTCGTAGATCCACCAGTCGGTCGGAGGCCCGTCCGGGTCCATCGTGATCCGGTACTTGCCGCCGATGTAGGCGAGTTCGCCGATGCCCGCGGTGAGCGGCTTGGGACCGCGGTCCCGGTACTTCTTCGGCAGCCAGGTCTCGAAGAGATGCGCGGGCTCGATCACGTGGTCGTCGACGCTGATGATGCGGGGCAGTTCCGTCATGCGTCCCCTCCGCCTGACAGTTCTTATCTGATGGTCCGTCAGATTTACGGGCCAACCGGCAGACTAGTCCCGCACCCCTGGACCGACAAGGCGGCGAGGCCTACGCTCTCCCGCACCATCTGACGAACCGTCAGCCAAAGGGGGGCCAGAGGTGAACGCCACCGCCTACGAACTGAGCACGTCCCGCACGCTCTGGGAGCTGGTCGTCCGCCGTGCCGCCCTCACCCCCGACCGGCCCGTCCTCCTCCAGGACGACCGCTGTCTGACCTTCGGCGAGCTGCGCGAGCGGGCCGAGCGAGTGGCCGCGGGGCTGTACGGCATGGGCGTACGCCCCGGCACGGTGGTCGCCTGGCAGCTGCCCACCCGTATCGAGACGGCCCTGCTGTCCTTCGCGCTGGCCCGTCTGGGCGCCGTACAGACGCCGGTCATCCCGTTCTACCGCGACCGCGAGGTCGGCTTCGTGCTGCGGGAGTCGAAGGCGGAGTTCTTCGCGGTGCCGGGCACCTGGCGGGGCCACGACCACACGGCGATGGCGCGACGGCTCGGCGCCAAGGGGATCTTCCGGGCGTACGGCGGTGACGACCTGCCCGACGGGGACCCCTCCGTCCTGCCCGCTCCGCCCGCCGACGGCACCTCGGTCCGCTGGATCTACTGGACCTCGGGCACCACCTCCGACCCCAAGGGCGTCCTGCACACGGACCGTTCACTGATCGCGGGCGGTTCCTGCCTCGCGCATGCGCTGCACCTGTCCGGGCACGACGTGGGCTCGATGGCCTTCCCGTACGCGCACATCGCGGGGCCCGACTACACGGTGATGCTGCTCCTGTACGGCTTCCCGGCGGTGATGTTCGAGCATTTCGCACTGCCGGACGCGCTGGAGAGCTACCGCAAGCACGGGGTGACGGTGGCCGGCGGGTCCACGGCCTTCTACTCCATGTTCCTCGCGGAACAGCGCAAACAACCCGGGACCCCCGTCATCCCGACCCTGCGGCTGCTGGCAGGCGGCGGGGCGCCCAAGCCGCCCGAGGTCTATCACTCCGTCGTCCGCGAGATGGGCGTGCAGCTCACCCACGGGTACGGCATGACCGAGGTGCCGATGATCACGATGGGGGCGCCGGACGACACCGTGGAGAACCTGGCGACGACGGAGGGGCGGCCGCCCGAGGGGATGGAGATACGGATCGTCGACGCGTCCGGCACCGCGCAGCCCCACGGCGTCGAGGGGGAGGTACGCCTCAGGGGAGAGGCCGTCTGCCAGGGGTATCTGGACCCGGCCCAGACGGCCGAGGCGTTCGACGACGACGGATTCCTCATCACGGGCGACCTCGGCCGGCTCACCGACAGCGGTCATCTGGTGCTCACCGGGCGCCTCAAGGACGTCATCATCCGCAAGGGCGAGAACATCTCCGCGAAGGAGATCGAGGACCTGCTGCACGAGCACCCCGCGGTCCAGGACGTCGCGGTGATCGGACTGCCCGACGAAGAACGCGGCGAACGGGTCTGCGCAGTGATCGAACAGCCGCCGGGAGCGGAGGAGGTGACCCTGTCCGCCGTCACCTCGTATCTGCGGGCGGAAGGGCTGTCCGTGCACAAGCTGCCGGAGCAGCTGGAGGTCGTGGACGCCCTTCCGCGCAACGAGACCCTGCGGAAGGTGCTCAAGTACAAGCTGCGCGAACGCTACTCGGGCACGGTGAAGTAGCGCGCGAACGCGGCCACGATCTCCGACTCGCCGACCTTGCCGTCCGTGTCCGTGTCGAGCGAGGCGGCGGCCGTCGCCGCGATGTCCTCGCGCACACCGAGGGCCTTCAGGACGCGGACGGTCTCCTCGACCGTGGCCGCACCGTCGCCGTCGCCGTCCGCCACGGCGAGCGCCGCGTGCAGGAAGGGGCGGGCGATCTCGGCGAACCGCTCGGGGTTGTCGCGCAGCCGCTTGACGGCGCCACCCACGAACTCCTCGCGAGTGATGCGCTGGTCACCGTCCCGGTCCGCTATCCCCGCCATGCCCTGCCAGAACGCCTCACCTCCGGCGTACAGGGCCTGCCCCTGCTCGGACCGGGCCGCGGTACCGAACTCGGTGAGGACTGCCTTGGCCGCCGCACTGAAGTCCTCGCGGTCGATGTAGCCGTTGCCGTCCTGGTCGAAGGTGGCGAACCGCGCGGCGATCCTGCGCTCGTACTCGGTGCTGACCATGTGTTCTCGGACCGCCTTACATGACGTCGGGTGTATCTCGCACGGAGCGTACGACGCCGGGGGCCCTCGGGGAGACGGAAAACGACGCTTGTACCAAGACCGCTGGAATTCCGGGACAACGGTGTGGCTGTCCTGCGACTCCGTGTTCAATGCGGGACGCCTCTGTTCAATGCGAGGCGCCTGTGCGCTCACGCCGACAGGGGGCGCGGCTCCTCGTCGGTGGCCGACGTGACATCCGGGAAAACGTCGAAAAGGCGGCGCACACCGAGGGCGGCGAGGACCCGGTTGACGTGCGCGCCTCCCGCGCTCCCCGCTCCGCTCGGCCGGGAGGCGCCCGAGTCGGCACCGAGTCCGGGCAGGATCAGTCTGAGACGGCCCTGGCAGGAGCGGATCAGCCGGCGGGTGGCGACCAGCACGCCGACACCGCTGGAGTCGCAGAAGACGACCTCGGACAGGTCGAGAACGAGATGGTGACGGCCGTCGGCCACCGCGTCGTGCACGCGTTGGCGCAGCACGGGTGACGTCACGAGGTCCAGCTCACCCGCCACGTGGAGGACGGCCCATTCGCCGCGCTCTCCGTAGGTCACCTTGAGCGTCACCGCCACGCCTCTCACTCGACCGCACCCCGACCAGGAACGGAAGCGGTCCCTACGCTTCCTTCATCGCGGCTGCCCCCATGCCTTTCTATGAAACACCGAACTCTCGATCGAAAGCGTGTGGCAGATGAGCCATTTCAATCGGTAACGGTCTTGTTCGTTCAGGTCTGATCGGGGATCGGCCGGGTAGGCGCCCGGTCCGAAGCACCGGGCCCGCCCGGCTGTCTTTACCACTTGTGGCACGTCAAGAGGCGCACATTGCAGCAAAGGGGCGTGCGTTGTCCGACGCGCCGACTACATTCGAGGAGGCGGAGGGCAGAGGCCGGCCCGGAACAGGGCACCCGGGATGACCAGGGGTGAGGGAGCCGCATGGCGAAGAACGACGCACCGCCCCGATGGGACCGCAGGATGCAGCAGCGGCTCGCCCGCGGCGAGGCGGCCGCGCTCGGTGAGTGCTACGACCGGTTCGCCTCGCTCGTGCACGGCTTGGCCCACCGCGTGCTCGGGGACGAGGAGGCGGCCGACGGCATCACCCGCGAGGTGTTCGCCCACGTCTGGGAGAACCCCGAGTCGTACGACCCGAAACAGGGCCCCCTGCGCACCTGGGTCGCCACGCTGACCCACCGGCTCGCCGTGCAGCAGCTGCGCGCCACCGAGACCGCCGCGCTCGCCCGGGGCGGCGGGGGCACCCCGCAGGAGCTGGAGCGCAAGGTGCGCCACGCGGCAGTCGCGGCCCGCGCGGACTACATCGTGACATCGATGCCGGTGCCGCTGCGGGCCGCCCTGGAGCGGGCGTACTTCCAGCGCCGGGACTACCGCCAGACCGCCACCGACCTCGGCATCACGGCGGAGGAGGCCCGCCGCCGCCTCCGCCTCGGCCTCCAGCTCCTGTCCACGGCCCACGAAACGGGCCCATCGGGCACCCCTCCCGAACCGGGGGCCGCGTGGTGACCGGGGCGAAGCGCTCTGAGAGGTTCGGGGAGCACGACGGGTACGGGGGGAACGAGGGGTACAGGCAGGGCGAGGGGTACGACGCGTGCGAGGGCCCGGGTGCGGAGGGCTCCGACGGCGGAGAGCTGAACGACGGAGCGGACCGGTCTCAGGGCACCGGCGCACCCGGGAACGACGGAGCGGACCAGCCGCCCCGGAACGACGGCGCGGACCGGCCGGAGGGCACCGGTGTACCCGGGACCGGTGGCTCCGATGGGACGCAGGGCCCCGGTGCTCCCGGTGGCGGCGGCGGTGGGTCGGCGCCGCGCATACCGCTGCCTCGTAGTTCCGTCGAGGACAACGGGCTGCCGTTGCCCGATCCGGCGCATTCCCCCGAGCTCCCGGCTCCTCCCCCACTCTCGGCTTCGCTCGAGCGGGGGGACCCCCACGAGCAGGGGGGACCCCCATCGCTCGTGCTCGAGCACCGGGTGCTGAAGTCACTGCTCGGGGCGTGGGCGCTCGCCGCCTGTTCGCCCGAGGAGACCGCGGCCGTCGAAGCGCACCTCGGGGACTGCGGGCCGTGCGCGGACGAGGCGCGGCGGCTGCGCGAGGCCGTGGGGCTGCTGCAGCGCCCGGAGAGCCTCGACCTCGACCCGGGCCTGCGCACCCGCGTCCTGGCGAGCTGCCTCGGCCGGCGCCCGCCGCGCATCCCGGTACCCGAGTGGGCGGCTCCGTACGACGCGGAGACCGCGCGTCTGGACGCCCTGCTGCAGGACATAGGCGACGCCGAGTGGCATGCGCCGGTGCGGCTGCGGTGGTTCGACGGGACGGGACCGGCCAGTCGTCGTACGACCGTCGCGGGAGTCATCGCCCACCTGCTCTCCGTCGACGGGCTGGTGGCGATGGCGCTGGGCATCGACGATCCGCTGGGGGACCTGGCCGGCGAGGACGGCACGCCGCAGGGGCGCACGGAGGCGTACTGGCGCACCTCGCACTTCCCGCCGACCCGTTCCGTACGCCCTCCGTGGCGGGAGCAGAACCACAACCTGGTGCGGACGGTGTCCTTCACCGATGGACGCTCCGAGAAGCTCGCGGTGTCGTACGGCGAATTCGAACTGCCGCTGCAGGACGCGATGCTGGACCGGGCCTTCGAGTGCTGGGTGCACGCGGAGGACATCGCGGGCGCCGTCGACTACCCGTACGACCCGCCCGCGCCGCGCCATCTGAACATGATGTTCGACCTGGCGGTGCGGATGCTGCCGCTGACGCTGGCCGCGCGGCGCCGGGCCGGGCTCGCCAAGCCGTCGCGCGGGGCCCGGCACCTCGTCCCGGCGGGCGAGCCGGGCCGCACCCTGCGCCTGGAGATCGAGGGCTCGGGCGGCGGCGAGTGGCTGGTCCCGCTCGACTCGCCCGGCGCGGTCGCCTCCGCCGAGCGCGAGGTGGCGCATGTCGCGCTCGACGGGGTGGAGTTCTGCCGTCTGGCCGCGGGCCACATCCCGCCGGAGGAGGCAGTCGCGGGTCAGGTCGGGGACCGGGAGGCGATCAGGGACGTCCTGTTCGCGGCCGCGTCACTGAGCCGGATGTAGGCCCTGCCTGCAGGCTGCGCGCAAGCCGGGCATGCGGACCGGGGCCTACGCGAAGACGACCGTCCGGCGGCCGTTCAGGAGAATGCGGCGCTCGGCGTGCCACTTGACCGCGCGCGCCAGCGCCTGGCACTCCACGTCGCGGCCGATCGCGACCAGCTGGTCGGGCGTGACATCGTGACCGACGCGCTCGACCTCCTGCTCGATGATCGGGCCCTCGTCGAGGTCGGCCGTGACGTAGTGCGCGGTCGCACCGATCAGCTTCACACCGCGCGCATGCGCCTGGTGGTACGGCTTCGCGCCCTTGAAGCTCGGCAGGAACGAGTGGTGGATGTTGATGATCCGGCCGCTGAGCTGCTTGCACAGGTCGTCCGAGAGCACCTGCATATAGCGGGCCAGCACCACCAGCTCGACGTCCAGCTCACGGACCAGCTCCATCAGCCGGGCCTCGGACTCCGGCTTGGTGTCCCTCGTCACCGGGATGTGGTGGAAGGGAATGTTGTACGAGCCCACCAGCTCGGCGAACTCAGTGTGGTTGGACACGACGGCCGCGATCTCGACGGGCAGCGCGCCGATCCGGGCGCGGAAGAGGAGGTCGTTCAGACAGTGGCCGAACTTGCTGACCATCAGAACGACGCGCATCCTGTCGTCGGCACGGTGGATCTGCCACTCCATCTGGAAGGAGTCACCGATCGCCGCGAAGCTCGCGCGCAGCTTGTCCACGGTCACCGGCGCCTCCGCCGAGAAGTGGACCCGCATGAAGAACAGTCCGGTGTCGTGGTCGCCGAACTGCTGGCTGTCCTCGATGTTGCAGCCGGTCATGAAGAGATAGCTCGACACGGCGTGCACGATGCCCTGCTTGTCCGGGCAGGAGAGGGTGAGGACGTACTGGTCGGCGGCGGCCGGTCGGGTGGACTGCTCGTTCATGCACGCCAGGGTCTCATGGCCGGGGGCCGTACGGAGCGCCGTTCCGCCACCCGGACGGCAAGTGGACGGCCCCCGGGGTCCTGACGGCGGCCGAACGGCCTACGCGCTCCTGGTGAGGATCCGCAGCACTTCGAGCGTCCGCGGCGGCATGTCAGGGTCCTCGCCGTCGCTCACCGAGAGCCGCACATGCGCGTCGCGTGCCGCCCGCATGGCCTCCGGCCACGCCTGGTGGTCGAGGTACGCCTGCACCGGCGCGTCGGGCCCGACCTGGTGCATGATCCGCAGCACTCGCAGCACGGCGGTGTCGACGAGGGCCGCCTCCTGCGAGTCGCGGAAGATCGTGCCCACGTACTTCTCGGCGGACCAGCTGTCCAGCCAGGTGTCCTCGACCAGGCGGTACACGGCGTCGGTGACGTCGCCGTACCCTTCGACACCTGCCAGCCAGACGTCCCGCTGGAACACCGGGTCGGAGAGCATGTGCAGCGCGGAGCGCACATTGCTGCGCCAGCGCCACCACGGCATGTCGTTGAGTGGCATGCCGCCCATGGTGGATGAGCGACGGCCGCGACGGGAAGAGTTCTCCGAACCTTGCACGGTCATCGATCGTACGTTCCCTGTGAAATCCAGAACATCGGCCCCCGTAATTCACCTCTGCGTCACCTGTCGTTGACCACCGGTCACACGCGGGTTAGCGGTGTGAGGGAATCGTGCGTGTCCATGACCGGCAGGCGACGCACCACCTCCCCCACCAGTCCCCGCGTTCCGGGCTCAGTCCGAAGAGCTCCCCGCGTCAGGACCGCCCTGCTGTCCACGGGCGCACTGGTGGCCTGTGTGTCGACAGCCGTCTCCTGCGGGGTGGTCCCCGGCACCACCGGGGGTTCCGGGGACGACCCCGTGACCGTCATGACCTGGGCACCCGAGAACACGTCGGCGACCAACGAGCCCGGCATGCCGGCGCTGGCGCGCGCGTATGCGCGCTGGGTCAACGCGCACGGCGGCCTGGGCGGCCGCAAGCTCAAGGTCCTGACCTGCAACGACCACAACGACTACGTGAGCGCCGCGAAGTGCGCCCGGCTCGCCGTCAAGGAGAAGGCCGTCGCGGTCGTCGGCTCCTACAGCCAGTACGCGACCTCCTTCCTCTCCCCGCTCGAGTCGGCGGGCATCCCCTACATCGGCGGCTACGGACTGACCAACGACGAGTTCAAGAGCGTGCTCTCCTACCCGGTCAACGGCGGCCAGCCCGCGCTGCTCGCCGGGCTCGGCGAGGAACTGGGCAGAAGCTGCGGTCCCGTCGCACTGGTACGCCCCGACACCGTCGCCGGCGACCAGCTCCCCGTGCTGCTCAACTCGGGGCTGAAGGCGGGCAACCACACCGAGGTCGCCGACGTACGCGCCGCCGAGGACGCCACCGCGTTCGACACGCAGGCGGAGCATGCGCTGCAGGCGGCGACCGCGAACCCGCAGCGGAAGGGATGCGTGGTGCCCGCGCTCGACGAGCGCACCGGTACCTTCATGGACTCCTTCCGCCGCCTGAGCAGCACCTACCCGGCGGTGCGCACCGCCTCCGTGCTCGGCAGCATCGACCAGTCGGTGATCGACTCGTCGGGCGGCAGCTCGGGGCCGTACGAGGGGGCGTACGTCACCGGCTGGTACCCGGAGTCGACGGACGCCCGCTGGGACCAGATGAAGCAAGTGATCCGCGAGCAGGCCTTCGGGGACAACCGGATCGATCCGGCGGACGCGGGCGTGCAGACCACATGGATCGCCTACACGGTCCTGAAGAAGGTCGTCGACGCGCTCGGCGGCGGCGAGGTGACCGCCCGCGCCATCCGCAACGCCCTCGACAACGGCCTCAAGGTCGACACGGGCGGCCTCACCCCGACCCTCAGGTGGCGCTTCCAGGACCTCACCGCGGTCGTCGACTTCCCCCGGCTGATCAACTCGGACGTGACCTTCCAGGTCGTGCGCGACGGCCGGCTGGTGGCGGCCCGCAAGGGCTTCGTGAACGTGGCGAAGACGCTGGAGAGCACGACGACCAACTGACGCGCGGCCGGGGCGTCACGGCGTTGCGTCACACGGTGTGCGCCGCGCCCTCCCCGAGGGGTCTCGGGGAGGGCGCGGCGCACACCGCCGGGCTCACAGCTGGGTGGGCGGGCGGAGGGGCCGACCGGTAATAAGCGCGATTGGGGTACAACAGA
>NZ_JBEOZU010000091.1:0-36852 GCF_040298185.1 Streptomyces sp. NPDC001634
GCGGCCCGCCGCGCCCCGTCACGGACGCGGACCCGGTCGCCGAGGCCCGGCGCCTTCTGGCCCACGGCGCGATCCTCGCGGTCAAGGGACTGGGCGGCTACCACCTGGCCTGCGACGCCACCGACCCGGACGTCGTCGCCCGGCTGCGCCGCCGGAAGTCCAGGGGAGACAAGCCGTTCGCCGTCATGGCCGGGAGCCTCGACGACATCGAGCACCTGGTCCGGCTCGCCCCCGAGGAGCGCAGCCTCCTCACGGGCACCAGCAGACCCATCGTGCTCCTGCGCCGCCGCACGGACACCCTGCCCGGCACCGAAGCCCCCTGGCCCGCCCTGGCCGTGGCACCCGGCAGTCCCGACCTCGGCATCATGTTGCCGTACACCCCTCTGCACCATCTCCTTCTCGGCCTGCCCGGCGATCCCGAGGGCCCCCGGCTGCTCGTCATGACCAGCGGAAATGTCTCCGGTGAGCCGATCGTCACCGACGACGAGGAGGCGGTGCAGCGGCTGGAGCACCTGGCCGACGCCTGGCTCACCCACGACCGGCCGATCCATGTGCCGTGCGACGACTCCGTGGTGCGCGTGGTCGACGCCAAGCCGTTGATCGTGCGCCGCGCCCGCGGATACGCGCCCCTGCCACTGACGCTTCCGGTGCCCGTACGCCCGTCCCTCGCCGTCGGAGGAGACCTCAAGAATGTGCTCTGCCTCGGCGAGGACCGCCGGGCCTGGCTCTCCGCGCACATCGGCGACATGGACGACCTCGCCACCCAGCGGGCCTTCGAGCGTGCCGTGACACAACTGGAGTCGGTCACCCCGGTGCGGCCGGAGCTGCTGGCGGCCGACCGGCACCCCCGCTACCGCTCCGTGAGGTTTGCGGTCCGCAATGCGTCGGGCCGGCCCGTCGTCCGCGTCCAGCACCATCACGCCCATGTCGCCGCCGCGATGGCCGAACACGGACTCGACGGCAGCCGGCCGGTGATCGGTGTCGCCTTCGACGGCACGGGGTACGGCGACGACGGAGCGGTGTGGGGCGGGGAGTTCCTGCTCGCGGACTACGACGGATTCACGCGGATCGGGCACCTCGCGTATGTGCCACTGCCCGGGGGCGACGCCGCTGTGCACCGGCCGTACCGCATGGCTCTCGCACACCTGCGTACGGCCGGGATCGACCGGTCGGACGGGCTCGCCTGCGTCGCCGCCTGCCCGCCCGGCGAACTCAGAGTGCTGGAGCAGCAGTTGGAGCGCAACGTGAACTGCGTCCCCACCTCCAGCATGGGTCGGCTCTTCGACGCGGTGTCGTCCCTCGCGGGCGTCTGCCACCGGGCGGGATACGAGGCCCAGGCCGCCGTCGAACTGGAGGCCGCCGCGCTGCGGGCGTCCGGCGGAGACACGGTCGCCTATGCGTTCGCCGTCAGGGCACCGGAGTCGGACGGCGGCCCGGTCCGGGCGGACCCGTCACCCGTCCTCGCGGCGATCGTCGACGACCTGCGCGCGGGCATGGAACCGGCCCTCGTCGCGGCCCGCTTCCACCGGGCCGTCACCGGCCTCGTCCACCGCGTCTGCGTCCTGGCGCGAGAGCGGCACGGAGTGGACACGGTGGCCCTGACCGGCGGCGTGTTCCTCAACTCCCTGCTCTCCTCGGCCTGCGCGAAGTCCCTCGGCGCGGACGGCTTCACCGTGCTGCGCCACCACCTGGTCCCGCCGGGCGACGGCGGCCTCGCCCTGGGCCAGCTGGTGGTGGCCGCCCATGTACCGGACCGGATCGGAGACCCCGACTGACGAACCGTCCCGGCAGCGCCCGACGACACACCACCCCACAGCGAGGAGAAGCCCATGTGCCTGGCGGTACCCGGCAGAGTGCTGGAGATCCAGGAACGCGACGGCACCCGGATGGCCACCGTCGACTTCGGCGGTGTGGTCAAGGAGGTGTGCCTGGAATACCTGCCCGACCTCCAGGTCGGCGAGTACGCCATCGTCCACGTCGGATTCGCCCTGCAGCGCCTCGACGAGGAGTCGGCGAAGCAGACGCTGGAACTGTTCGCCGAACTCGGCATGCTGCAGGAGGAGTTCGGCGACCCCTGGGAAATGGCCGCGGAAGCGGGCGGAGAGCTTCCGCCCGCACGCGAGGAGGCGCGGAAGTGAAGTACATCGACGAGTTCCAGGACCCGGATCTGGCGCGCCGGCTCCTCGACGACATCCACGCAACGGTGACCAGGCCCTGGGCGCTGATGGAGGTCTGCGGCGGACAGACCCACACCATCATCCGCCATGGCATCGACCAACTGCTGCCGGACAAGGTCGAACTGATCCACGGTCCCGGCTGCCCCGTCTGCGTGACCCCCCTGGAGACCATCGACAAGGCACTGGAGATCGCCTCCCGCCCGGAAGTGATCTTCTGCTCCTTCGGCGACATGCTCCGCGTGCCCGGCACCGGACGGGACCTGTTCCAGGTGCGCGGGGAAGGCGGAGACGTACGGGTCGTCTACTCGCCCCTCGACGCCCTGAGGATCGCGCAGCAGAACCCCGGCCGGCAGGTGGTGTTCTTCGGCATCGGCTTCGAGACGACCGCGCCCCCCAACGCGATGACGGTGTATCAGGCCCGCAAGCTGGGCATCCCGAACTTCAGCCTGCTGGTGTCCCATGTGCGGGTGCCTCCGGCCATCGAAGCGATCATGCTGTCCCCGAGCTGCCGGGTCCAGGGGTTCCTGGCCGCCGGGCACGTGTGCAGCGTGATGGGCGTGGGGGAGTACCCGGAGCTGGCGGAGCGCCACCGTGTCCCGATCGTCGTGACCGGCTTCGAACCCCTCGACATCCTCGAAGGCGTACGCCGGACCATGCTGCAGCTGGAACGCGGCGAGCACACGGTCGACAACGCCTACCCCCGGGCCGTCCGCCCCGAGGGGAACCCGGCCGCCAAGGCCATGCTGGAGGACGTCTTCGAGGTCACCGACCGCGCCTGGCGCGGTATCGGCGTGATCCCCGACAGCGGCTGGCGGCTGTCCGCCAAGTACCGCGACTACGACGCCGAGCACCGCTTCTCGGTCGAGGGCATCCAGACCCGCGAACCGGCCGCATGCCGCAGCGGCGAGGTACTGCAGGGCCTGCTCAGACCACACGAGTGCGAGGCGTTCGGCACCCTGTGCACACCCCGTACCCCGCTCGGAGCCACGATGGTCTCCAGCGAGGGCGCCTGCGCCGCGTACTACCTCTACCGGCGCCTGGACACCACCCCTGCGCCCCGGGAGGCGACCCCCGTTGTCTGAGACCACCGACCTGATCACGCCGCCCATGGACCCGTCGGCCTGGACCTGCCCGGCTCCGCTGCGCGACCAGTCCCGCATCGTCATGGGCCACGGCGGAGGCGGGGCGCTCTCCGCGGAACTGGTCCAGCACGTCTTCGCGCCCGCCTTCGGTTCAGACGTGCTCGCCCAGCTGGGCGATGCCGCTGCGCTGACGCTGGGCGGTGTGCGACTGGCCTTCTCCACCGACTCGTTCGTGGTGCGCCCGCTGTTCTTCCCCGGCGGCAGCATCGGCGATCTCGCCGTCAACGGCACCGTCAACGACCTCGCCATGAGCGGCGCCCGGGCCTCGTATCTCTCCTGCGGATTCATCCTGGAGGAGGGCGTGGAACTGCGGACCGTCTCCCGGGTGGCGGAAGCGCTCGGCGCGGCCGCGCGGGCCGCCGGAGTCGAGGTGGCGACGGGTGACACCAAGGTGGTGGAGGCCGGCCACGGCGACGGGATCTACGTCAACACGGCCGGTATCGGGGTGATCCCGGCGGGCGTCGACCTGCGACCGCAGAGGGTCGTCCCCGGCGACATCGTGATCGTCAGCGGTGGCATCGGCGTGCACGGTGTGGCGATCATGAGCGTTCGTGAGGGCCTCGAATTCGGCGTGGAGATCGAGAGCGACTGCGCGGCCCTCGGCGGCCTTGTCGAGACCATGCTCGCCGTCACCCCGGACCTGCACGTTCTGCGCGACCCCACCCGGGGCGGGCTTGCGGCCGCGCTGAACGAGATCGCGGCCGCCTCGGACACCGGCGTCGTCATCGGTGAACGTGACATCCCGGTGCCGCCCGCCGTCGCCAACGCCTGCGCCGTGCTGGGCCTGGACCCCATGTACGTCGCCAACGAGGGCAAGCTGGTCGCGTTCGTACCGCGCGAGCACGCGGACGGCGTGCTGGACGCGATGCGGTCGCACCCCCTGGGCAGGGAGGCCAGGATCATCGGCGAGGTCGTGGAGGACCACCCGGGCATGGTGGTGGCCCGTACCGGGCTGGGCGGCACCCGGGTGGTGGACATGCCGATCGGGGAGCAACTGCCGAGGATCTGCTGACGCCGCGTCGACCGAGGCGGATCCATGGCGGGACCGCTGCGGTCGCGATGTCCTGCACCACCCGCCCGGTCAGGCCATCGTTCTGCGGGCTGTAGGCGTCCGCGATGACGTACCGCCCGATGCCCGCCGGCGGATGCGGTGCAGCGGTGCCGGGCATTCCCCCGGCACCGCGCGGAGGGCGCTTGTGCCCCGGCCGCGGGTCAGCCGGATGATCCAGCCACTCCGGCGGGCCGCCAGGCGGACATGTTCGTGTAGTGCTGGACCAGCGTTGCCCGGGTCCACGCGCCGTTGGCGTAGCGCATGGTGTGGAAGAGCGTGCCGCGGTCATCGTCGGAGGCGAAAACGGGGGCTGCGGGGCTGACGCCCACCGGCCAGTACGGCCTCGAAGGCGCCGCCTGGCTGATGGGGGACGTCTCCACCTGGCTGGACGAACCCGACCGCCTGGAGCTGGTCCTGCGGGCGCTGCGGCAGACCGAGTCCGTGCCGTCGCTGCTCGGCGTCAGTGGTCATCTGCTCACCGCAGGGAGGAAGCAGCTCTGAGCCGACCGGGAGCCCGGAGAGAGCTACGGTGCTCACCCCGTTGTGTACGGCGAGGCTCCGTCCGCCCCGGCCGTCCACGCCGCGGAGGTCTTCCGCACGGTCGGTGCCGTGGAGGTCCTGGAACTCGGTGGGGCAGTTGCGCGACGCAGCGCGGGCCCAAGAGGTAGCTCGGAGCGCTCGGATACTTCGGCTGCAGCGGCGGCGCCGACCTCAGCATCGTCATCCGCACCGCCGTCATCGCCGACGACCGGCTGCACCTGGGCGCCGGTGGGGCGATCGTCCTCGGCTCCGATCCGGACGCCGAGTACGACGAGATGCTGCTGAAGACCGCAGCCCCCATGCGCGCCCACCGGGAGCACACCGCCGCCCCGGCCACCGAGGAGGAGCCGGCCCGATGACGACACCCCAAGCCACGCTGACCGCCTCCGACGTGGAGGCGCCCGGGAACCTCGCGGCGCACCTCGCCACGCTCGCCGAGCGGCGCTCGTGGACCGACCGCCCCGCCTTCCACCAGGGGCACCGCTCCTGGACCCACGGCGAGGTGCACGACCTCGCTGCCCGCGCGGCCACCGTGCTCGCCCAGCACGGCGTCGGCCCCGGCGACCGGGTGCTGCTCGCCCTGCCCGACTCGATCGCCTGGGTGACGGCCTTCCTCGCCACCGCCCGCCTCGGCGCCGCCGCGGTCCTGGTCAACCCCGAACTCACACCGCCCGAACTGGAGTTCATGGCCGACGACAGCGAGGCCGTGCTGTGCGTGACAGGACCGGGACTCGACGACCGGTTCCCGCGCCGCACCCGCCTCGGAGCCGACCAGCTCGTCGCGCTCACAAGCACGGCCCGGCCCACGACCACGGCCCACCAGGTCGACGCGCACACCCCGCTCTACATCCAGTACACCTCCGGAACCACGGGGCGCCCCAAGGGAGTCGTGCACCGCCACGGCGACCCGAAGGCGTACCACGACCTCATCGGCCGGCGGCTGCTGAGGATCACCCCGGACGACGTCACCCTGTCGGCCTCGAAGCTGTTCTTCGCCTACGGCTTCGGCAACGCCTTCGTCTTCCCGCTGTTCTCCGGCTCCTCCGCCGTCCTGGTGGACCGGCGCCCGAACCCGGCCGCCGTGGACGAACTCGTCGTACGGCACCGGGTCACCCTGCTCTACTCGGTGCCCTCCCAGTACGCGGCCCTGGTGGCGGAGCGGGCGGACGGGCACGAGGCCTGCTTCGCCTCCGTACGGGCCGCCGTCTCGGCCGGCGAGGGCCTGCCCGCAGGGCTGGGCCGGCGGATCACCGATCTGCTCGGCGCCCCCGTGCTGGAGCAGATCGGCTCCACCGAGGCCGGACACGCCTTCTGCGCCAACAGCTTCGAGTACAACCATCCGGGCACCGTGGGCCGCCCCGTACCCGGCTTCGAGGTGGAGCTGCGCGACCGCGACGGACACCGGGTTCCCGACGGCGAGGAGGGCGAACTGTGGGTCCGCGGGCCGACGGTGACGTCGGGCTACCTCAACCGGCCGGAGGAGACCGGACGCACCTTCGTCGGCGGCTGGCTGGCCACCCGGGACCGGGCACGCCGCGAACCCGACGGCACCTACACACACCTGGGCCGCGCGGACGACATGGAGATGGTCGGCGGCATCACCGTCTCTCCACTGGAGGTCGAGGCCCTGCTGCGGACCCACCCGGCGGTCAAGGAGGTCGCGGTCGCCGCTGTGACCGACCACCGCGGCGCGGGCCGGCTGCGCGCCTTCGTCGTCCCCGTCACCCCGATACCGGTCGGTCTCGAAGCCGATCTCGTCTGCCTGGCCCGCGAGCACCTCGCCGCCTTCAAGGTCCCCAGAAGCGTCAGCTTCGTGCCGTCGCTGCCCCGCACCCCCACCGGAAAGCTCCGCCGCCACCTGGTCCGCCGGGGAGCGTGGTGACCCGATGACCGTCATCGCCGACTCGCCCACGACACGCAACGGCACCCCCACAGAAAGGACCGGGCCCATGCGACAGCAACAGCCCCTGCTCGCCGACCGTGCCTTCTACCTGGGGCCGATGTTCCGGCAGGCGGCGGCCCGTCACGGCGGAGTTTTCGTCACCCTCGACCGGCCGCTCGACGTCGCCCCCCACGTCGGAGTCTCCCTCACCTACAGCGTGCTCGCACAGCTCGTCGAGGAGCTGTCCGGCCGCCTGTGGGAGGCGGGGATACGACCCTCCGAGCACGTGGTGGTCCACAAGACCGACAACGTGGACATCGTCCTGCTCACCTGCGCCCTCTCCCGGATCGGCGCCGTCCCCCTGGAGAAGTACGCCGGCGCCGAACCCCCGGCGCCCATCCGGCTCCACCCCCGGGAGCCGTCCCTGATCACCCACAGCTCGGGCACCACCGGCATCCCCAAGCTCGCCGTGCACTGCCCGAACACCATGTGGAACCGTCTCGTGCCCCAGAAGGCCATGGGCCTGCCCACCCGTGGCGAGACCGCGGCGCTGCACATGTCGTTCGTGCACTCGCGCTTCTACCACCGGCTCGGCGTCCTGCTGCACTACGGCAGCCCGCTCGTGCTGATCACCGACCCCGACCCCACCAAGGTGGCCCCGCTCCTCGTCCGGCACCGCCCCGGAATCGTCGAGACCCACCCCAACACCTTCGTATTGTGGGAGGAGTTGACCGACGCGCCCGGCGCGCCGCTGTCCCGGGTGCGCTCGTACGGCTCGACCTTCGACGCGATCCACCCGCGCACCGTCCAGCGGTTGCTCGACGCCTCCAAGCGCCGCTTGCCATGGCTGATCCAGCTGTACGGGCAGAGCGAGACGGGCCCGGTCGCCTTCCAGTTGTTCACCCGGCGCACCGCGGCCCGCGCCGACGGCCGCCGCGTGGGCATCGGCATCCCCGGCTTCACCCGGGTCCGTGTCACGGACGACTCCGGCAGGCGCACCAGGCCCGGCACGCCCGGCCGGATCGAGGCCCGCACCCGGGGCCGCATCCTCACCTGTCTCGGCGCCCGCGAGCAGTATCTTCGCCAACTGGACGGCGGCTGGTGGCAGATGGGCGACATGGGCTACCAGAGTCGCTTGGGCGCCCTCTACCTGATCGACCGCGAAATCGACCAGATCGACTCGACTGCGGATCTGCCTCCCATGGCCGACCCGCGGCAGTGGCGGTTCGAGGAACTGCCGATGACCGCCACCAGGAAGGTGAAGCGGGTGGAGATCACCCGCATGCTGGCCGAGAGCAGCCGGGCGTGAGTGCGGTCGTCGTCGTGGGGGCGGGCCCGGTGGGCCTCGCGGCCGCACTCGGTCTGCGGGCCCACGGCCTCCCCGTCGTCGTCCTGGAGGCGGACCCGGAAGGCCGGGTACGCCCGGGCAGCCGCGCCCTGTTCGTCCACCGCGAGACCCTTCAGCTGCTCGACGCGATGCGCCCCGGGCTGGCCGACGAGATCTCCGCGTACGGACGCACCTGGCACACCAGGCGCACCCTCTACCGAGGCCGCGAGGTGTACTCCCGGACGTTCCCGCCCCCCTCGGGGACGCCGCCCTTCACCAGTCTGCGGCAGGTGGACACCGAACGCTTCCTGCTCGTCGCCTGCGAGGAGGCCGGGGTGGAGTTCGTCTGGGACGCCCGGGTGGCCGGGGTACGGTCCAGCGCGACCGGCGTCGTGCTGACCGGTGAGGACGGCCGCACCTGGGCCGCCACCCATGTGATCGCCGCCGACGGCGCCCGCTCGGCCGTACGGCGCGAACTGGGCATCCCGCTGGAGGGCAGCCGTTCGAACGGCTTCCACGTAGTGGTGGACGTCGCCGACATCCCGGGCGCGGAACTCCCGCTGGAGCGGGTCTTCCACTACGAGCACCCCGGTGTCGGCGGACGCAGCGTGATGAGGGTGCCCTTCACCGGGGGGTTCCAGCTCGACCTGCAGTGCCGGGACGACGACACGGAAGAGGCGTACGGCACCGAGGAGGCCGTACGGCGGTGGCTTCCCGCGGTGGCGGGGGAGGGGTACGAGGACCGGGTCCTGTGGGTGTCGACGTACCGCTTCCTGCGCAAGGTCGCGGCGAGCTTCACGGACCCGCACTACCGGGTGCTGCTCGCCGGTGAGGCGGCACATCTCTTCCCGCCGTTCGGTGCGCGCGGCATGAACAGTGGGATCGCGGACGCCGCAGCGGCCGCCGAGGCCGTCGCCACCGGGACAGTGGAGGCGGTCGCGGAGTGCGCCGCGGCACGGCGAGGGGCGGCGCTGTTCAACAGCGCCGCCGCCGGGACGGCCCTGGCCCATTTGCGGCCCGAGCGCCGGATCGTACGGGCCAAACAGCGCGCGGCCGCGGCACTCTCCCCCGTCCTGCCGTGGTGCGGCGCCTGGCTGGAGCACGCCCCGTACGGGCCCCGGAACGGCTCAGCGGCGAGCGCCGGCCGCAAGTACTGACGAAGGAGCTTCGATGACACAACCGGCCGTCCTGGAAGGCCTGTTGGAGTGGAGCCCGGCCGGCTGGCCGGCCGACGGACCCGACAGCGGCGGGCGTCTGCTCGTCGCCGACTCATGGCTGCTGCGCGACGGACGCGTGCGTGGCTTCGAGCGGCACCGTGAACGCTTCCTGCGCGCGTGCGGCGCGTGCGACGGCCCTCCGCTGCGCCGGCTCATCGAGTTCTGGCGGGACATGACCGCAGTGCTTCCGCGCACCGGGGAGTGGTTTCCCCGCGTCGAACTCACCGCGGGCTCCCACCGGTTGAGGATCCTGCTGCGCCAGGCGCCGCCGCTCGCGAGAGACGTGCGGGTCTGGGCGGTGGGCCAGCCCGACCCGCGGACCGTGCCCCGCCGCAAGGGGCCGGACCTGGACTCCCTGGCCCGGGTCCGCAAACGGGCCTTGTCGCACGGTGCCGAGGAGGCGGTCCTGATCGCCCCTTCCGGGGTGGTGCTGGAGGGCGCCCACTCCAGCCTGGTGTGGTGGGAGGACGACACCCTGTGCCTGCCCTCGCCGCAGCTGCCCGTCCTCGCCGGAGTGACGATCGGTCTCATCCAGGAACGTGCCGCCCGTGACGGTATCCGTGTCGCCCATCGCGAGCGGACCGTGGGGGAGCTGGACGGTTGTGAGGTGTGGCTGGTGAACGCCCTGCACGGCATCCGGCCCGTGGCGGAGTGGACCGAGTGGACGGAGCGGTCCATGACCGCGGGAACTGCGGTGCGTGCGGCGGAATGGCGGGCCTGGCTGGAGGACATTATGGAGCCGCTTCCGGAGGGTCGCTGAATCAGCGTCGGCTGAAACACAGGAAATCGCGCCGGGCCCAATTCCTTTGGGACGCGGCGCGATAAGGGATGTTCGGATTCGGATTTACTTCTGGGCGGGCTTGTAGGCGCCCGGAACCATTCGCGTCGCGATGGCGATACGGTTGTACGCGTTGATGACGGTGGCCGCCCAGATGAGCGCCGCGATCTGTGCCTCGTCGAAGACCTCGGCGGCCTCCGCGTACACCGCGTCCGGGACATGCCCGTCGTGCACCAGGGTCACGGCCTCGGTCAACGCCAGTGCGGCGCGCTCCCGTTCGGTGAAGAACGGGGTCTCCCGCCAGGCGTTCAGCGCGTAGATCCGCTGCTCGGTCTCGCCCTGGGCGCGGGCGTCCTTGGTGTGCATGTCGAGGCAGAACGCACAGCCGTTGATCTGTGAGGCACGAATTCTCACGAGCTCGAGGAGCTCGGGTTCCACCTTGGCGTCCTGCGCCGCGGAAACGGCGGCGGCATGCAGGGCACCCATCGCCCCGGACACCTCGGGAGTAATTCGCTTGAGCGGTACGCGAGACGGAGAATCGCTTTTGACCATGGGAAGACTCTATCTCCCTGATGGGGGAGGTGAATAGGGAACCCGGAATTCACTTGTAAAGCTCGCCCACGTTCGGGCGCGGCGCGGGGCGGTGGTGTGCGGCGGGGCCTTCCGCGAAGGCGCGCAGGAGGTTTTCCGTGGTGCGGGTGACGAAGGCGCGGGTGCGGGTGTCCATACCGTGGTCGTGACCGCCGTCCGCGGTGCCGGCCATCAGCGCCTCCACCCAGCGCATGGTGCCGGTCGCGAAGACACCCGCGCCGCTGGGGACCGTGTAGTAGGCCGAATCGCTGTGGCTGCGCCGGCCGTTGCACACCAGGGGCGAGTGGGCCGTGATCTCCAGTGGCTCGGGGACGGGTGCACCCGGGGTGACCCGGTCGTACTCGACGCCGACCAGGTGGTCGAAGCCGTCGCCGGGCCTGACGCCCGTGCCCTCGTACAGCCAGTGGTCGGCCGCGTGGACGACGTACGGCGCGTCCGTCGGAAAGCCCTCGTAGAGCACGCCCGTCAGCGACGACTCGGGGGCGGCCGCCGGGGACTGGCGGAAGTCCGTCGTCACCAGGGTGGGGTGGGTCGTGAAGCAGGGGTCGGCCCGGAAGGAGGACTTGTAGCAGACCACCGTGCGGTCGGGCTGCTTCTCGCTCTGCTCCAGACGGACCCGGCGGAAACAGGTGTTGGCTCCGAGGAAGGCGACGTTGGTGCCGGCGTCGCGGGCCTCGGTGACATGCTGCCGTTGCTCCGGGGTCCAGTACTCGTCATGGCCGAGACAGAGGACGGCGGTCGCTCCCCGCAGAACCTCCGGGTCGCGATGCACGTCCGTCCCGGTGGTGTACGCGAGGGGTATGCCGAGCCGCTCGGCCAGCACCACGGCCGCCCGTTCGTACACCAGGAACTTCTCCGCACCCTCGGCGTCGTAGGGCCGGTCGAAGCTGACGGCGAGGGACCGTGCGGCGTACGAGCCGGAGGAACCGGCGTAGAGGCTGTAGCCGCCCCACCGGTTGTACGCCTGCCAGGTGGCCGGGGCGTGCATCAGGACCGTACGGCCCATGCCCTGCGTGGAGCGCACGATGAGCGGGACGTAGCGCTGGTGGCCGCTGTCCGCCTCCAGCCGCAGCAGGTACGCGCCCTCCGGCCATCCGGCCGTGGTGAACGTGAGCGTGCGCTGCCAGTCGGCGCGGACCGTGCGGGTGTCGGTGAGGAAGCGCGGTTCCGGCTGGGCGCGGCCCGGAATGCGCTCGGAGGACCAGACGAGCCGGGCCTGCGCCCCGCCGTACCAGCCGATACGGAAGGCCGAGACACGGAAGGACGACGCGGTCGTGGAGACGTACAGGCCGCACTCCTCGCCCGGGGTCACACTCACCCGGTCGGCGTAGCCGGCGACGGCCGTGGGGGGCCCTTGGGACCGGATTCGCCAGTCGGGTGTACCGCCACGGTCCCGTTCCGCCTCGGCCCGGTGGGAAGCGTTGGCCCGGGGATGTCCGAGCGCGGGAGGAGCCGGATCGCAGGCGGCGGCCGTCGCCGAAGTGAGCCCGATACCGGCGCACACGCCGAGGAAGTGCCGACGCCGCAGCCCCTGTACATGTGCTGTCGAGTGCTCCGGCGTACCTTGCTCGTCGGGGCCCACATCGCCTCCCTGCTTCCGGCTTGTGCACGACTGCCCCTTCGGGGCCAGCGTGGCACAGCACGGAGGGTCGCGCGCCCCGCCGCGGGCCGCCGGACGTCAGGTGGGCGCGGGGCGCAGAGCCTGCAGCACGGCCCAGACGACGGAGATGAACGGGACGGCCACGACGGCGCCGATCACCCCCGCGACGATGCTGCCCGCGATGACGGACACGGCGATGACGAGCGGGTGGAGGCTGACGGCCCAGCTCATCACGAGGGGATGCAGGACGTGCCCCTCGAGCTGGCCGACGAAGACGATGAGCACGAGCACGGCCGCGGCCGTGAGGGGACCGCGCCCGGCGAGCGCGACCACGGTGGCCACACCGAGCGCGACCGGCGAGCCGACCAGCGGCACGAACGCGGCGAAGAACTCCAGCAGGGTGAGCGGCAGCGCGAGCGGCACCCGCAGCAGGAGCAGGGCGACACCGACGAGCACGGCGTTGGTGGCGGCCACGATGATGATGCCGCGCGTGTACCCGGCGAAGGTCCGCCAGGCCGCGTGCCCCGCTCGGTCCCATGCCGCCCGGGCGCCCCGGGGCAGGAGCTGGTCACGCGCCCAGAACCACAGGCGTTCGCCGGAGTGGATGAAGAAGGCGGAGGAGAAGAGCGCGAGGGCGGCCCCGGTGATCAGTTCGACGACTCTGCCGAGGCCGCTGAGGGCGCTGCTGAGCAGGTCGGCCCGGTGGGACGAGAAGTAGGAGCCGATCTGCCTCTGCAGATCGGAGAGTTTGCGGTGGCTGAGCCGGAAGGGCGGGCGCTCGAGCCAGTGTTCGATCTGCCGGATGCCGCCGCGGAACTCCCCGGCCAGCTTCCCCGATTCGCCGGCCACCGCGTCGCCCACGAGGGCGAGCAGGGAGAACAACAGCAGCAGGCTGCCGACGAGGGCGATCGCGACGGTGAGAGGCCGCGGGAGCCAACGGGACAGCAGGTCGGCGAGGGGGCGCAGCACCGAGGTGATGACGAGCGCGAGGAACACCGCCACCGCGATGAGCTGGAAGCGGCCCAGGACGGTGAAGACGCCGTAGACGACAACACCGATGATGACCAGACGCCAGGCGTAGGCGGCGGCGATGCGCAACCAGGGGACCGTCCGCTCGGCCGCCGTGACCCCGCGGTCGGCCGGGGCGCGGCGAGGGAGGCGTACGGAGTGGGACGGCCTGCTGCCGATCACCACGGACGACACCCGGCGTCCTCGCCCAGGCCCGCCCGCCGGACCGCCCGCGTTCGCCACCACACCTCCCGGGTCCTGACTGTGAGTCACCTCCAGAGCACAGTAGGGGCAAAGCGGACAGGGATCGGCGCGCAACGCGCCCGCGCACGCGGCGCGTGATCTCGCACGGTCTGCACGGCCAGGAGGGTCACTGCAGGTGAGCAAGGGTCCTCCGGAAGACGCTCCACCCAGTATCCTGAGGCCTGAGGGTTTGCCCTTGATCCGCACCTTTGTCTGTCTGTTCGGTCGGAGGAAGCGATGAGCGGGGAAGGGCCCGGGCGCTCTGAGCAAAGCCTGCCCAAGCTGCGGCTGGACGAGCTTCTGGACGAATTGCAGTCCCGTATCGACGCGGCACGGGGCACCCGCGACCGGGTGCACAGCCTCCTGGAAGCCGTGCTGTCGGTCGGCCGGGAGCTGGACCTGCCGCAGGTCCTGCGCAGCATCGTCGAGGCGGCCGTGGTGCTCGTGGACGCCGAGTACGGTGCGCTGGGCGTGATCGGTGACGACCGTATGCTCTCGGAGTTCCACACCGTCGGCATCAGCAAGGACGAACGGGCGGACATCGGGGCGCTGCCGAGCGGACACGGCATCCTCGGGGAGCTGATCCGGCACCCCGAGCCGCTGCGCCTCGCGGAGATCTCGGAGCACCCCGCCTCCTACGGCTTCCCGGCCCACCACCCGCCGATGCACTCCTTCCTCGGAGTGCCCATCCGGGTGCGCGACAAGGTCTTCGGGAACCTCTACCTCACCGAGAAGCGCGGCGCCGCGGAGTTCGATGCCGAGGACGAGTCGGTGCTCTCCACCCTGGCGGTGGCGGCCGGTATCGCCATCGACAACGCCCGGCTGTACGAGGAGACGCGGCTGCGGGAGCGCTGGCTCAGGGTGAGCTCCGAGGTCACCAGCGCGCTGCTGTCGGGTGCCCCGAGCGCGGACGTGCTGGAGCTGATCGTCGAGCAGGCGCGGGAGATCGTCTCCGCCGATGTGGGGATGATCGCCGAGCGGGTGCCCGGGGAGGAGGTGCTGCGGCCGCTGCTCGCGGTGGGTCTCGCGGCGGAGCGGCGGCGGGGTCTCGTACTGACAGGGCAGGACGGCTTCGTGGAGGCCGTCCTCAGCACGGCGGAGCCGGTGGTCAGCGCCGACATCCGGCACGACCCCCGGACCGACCCCGACTCCGCGCTCTGGGCCGGACTCGGACCCGTGGTCGGCGTGCCGCTGGGCGCGGGCGGCAAGTCCATCGGGGTGCTGCTGCTGGGCCGTGCGGCGGGGCGCACGGCGTTCACGGACGCCGACTCCGGGCCGCTGCTCGGGTTCGCCGGGCAGGCGGCACTCGCCCTCGAGCTTGCGGAGCGGCGCCGGGACGCGGAGCAGATCACCCTGCTGCAGGACCGCGACCGCATCGCCCGCGATCTGCACGACCTGGCCATTCAGCGACTGTTCGCGGCCGGGATGACCCTGCAGAGCACCGAGCGCTTCGTCGACCACCCCGAGGCCGTCGAGCGGTTGTCGCGGACCGTCGACGACCTCGACGAGACCATCAAGATCATCAGGTCCACCATTTTCGGTCTGCGGACGCATGGCAGCGGGCCGAAGGAGGAGGCCGGCCTGCGCAGGAGGGTGTCCGAGACGATCACGGCGTCGGCCGCTTCACTGGGCTTCACCCCCGCGCTGCGGATCGAGGGTCTCGTGGACACCGATGTCCCCGGCGACGTGGCCGATCATGTGATCGCGGTCCTCGGCGAGGCCCTCAGCAACACGGCCCGGCACGCCGGGGCACGCTCCGTGGACGTGCATCTGCGGTGCGCCGAGGGCGAGTTGACGCTCACGGTGGCCGACGACGGCTGTGGGGTACCTGCGGGTGTCACGCGCAGCGGGCTCAGGAACCTGGAGGAGCGCGCCGTCGCACTGGGCGGCACGCTCACCCTGGGCGAATGCCGCCGGGGCGGCGGGACGCGGCTGGTATGGCGGGTGCCGGTAGCGGGAAGCTGACGGCGCGCTCCGCTCAGCGGGCGGTGCGGTCCCCGGACCGCGGCGGTTCGAGATGGGTGGCGAGGACCGCGGCCTGGACGCGGCGCTGTACCCCGAGCTTGGCCAGCAGCCGGGAGATGTGGTTCTTGACGGTCTTCTCCGAAAGGTAGAGCTTCTTGCCGATCTCCCTGTTGGTGAGCCCGTCCCCGATCAGCGCGAGGATGTCCCGCTCGCGCGGCGACAGGCTCGCCAGCTCGGGTGGGACGGTCGACTGCTCGGCGGGGTCGGAGCGCAACGAGCGCATCAGTCGGGCGGTCGTCGCGGGGTCGAGCATGGACTGTCCGGTGGCGACGGTGCGCACAGCCGAGACCAGATCGGAGCCCTTGATCTGCTTGAGCACATAGCCCGAGGCTCCGGCCATGATCGCGTCGAGCAGTGCGTCCTCGTCGTCGAAGGAGGTCAGCATCAGACAGGCCAGCTCCGGCATCCGGCTGCGCAGCTCACGGCAGACGGTGATGCCGTCGCCGTCCGGGAGGCGCACATCGAGGACTGCCACATGCGGCCGCACCGCCGGGCCCCGGTTGAGCGCCTGTTCGACGGTGTCGGCGTCCCCGACCACCGAGATGTCGGGTTCGGCGTCCAGCAGATCGGCGAGGCCCCGTCGTACCACCTCGTGGTCGTCCAGCAGGAAGACCCGGATGGGGTTCTGCTCGCTGAAGGTGCGCGCCTCGGCCATGAGGACCTCTGGTTTCCCGAGTGGAGGGCGGACTGGGGACTGCGAGTGAGGGCCGACCGGCCCCACTCATATCCACCATGCTCCTCCAAGGTGCTCTCGTCCGAGGCGAAGACGGCGCCCGACGAGACCGGAGGACGACGCTCGACGAGACTGGGAGACGACGTTCGACGAGACCGGGAGGACGACCCGGCGTAGGCGTTCGGGGGGCGTTGGGCAGTCAGCCCCCGAAGGAGGTGCGCACCATGGTTCGGCACGTCACCGCGGGAGTCGACGAATCCGGCGAGAGTCTCGCAGCCGCACACTGGGCCGCCCGGGAAGCCCTGCGCCGAGGTGGCGCGCTGCGTCTCGTGCACGCCTGGAAGGGGCAGCCGCAGCCGGCACCCGCAGTACCCGCGGACGCGACCCTGCGCCTCCTGGCGGAGCAGACCCTGGAGCGGGCGGCCGGCAGTGTCCGTGCCGCGCATCCGGGGCTGACGGTGGAAGACCAGCTGGTGCCCGAGTCCGCGGTCACCGTCCTTCTCACGGAGGCCGGGGATGCGGAGCTGCTGGTGCTCGGATCCCGCGGTCTCGGCCGCATCACCGGATTCGTGGTCGGTTCGGTGTCCCAGCGCGTCGTCGCCAGGGCCCCGTGTCCGCTGGTCCTCGTACGCGCCGGCGAGACCTCCGCCGACGAACACCTGCCGGCCATGAATGGAGTCTCGCCCGACGAGATACCGGAGACACCGTTCCGCGATGTCGTCCTCGGACTGGACACCCGGCACCCCAGCGACGAGCTGATCGGGTTCGCCTTCGAGGCCGCGCGGCGCTGCGGGGCTTCGCTGCACGTGATCCACGCCTGCGGCATGGCGCCGGCCCACGCGGCCCACGGCCGGTCGGGCCCGGCGTCCCGGCAGGATCCGGCGGCCGAACGGGAACACCTTCTGGCCGCGATGCTGCGCCCGTGGCGCGAGAAGATCCCCGGGGTCCCGGTGACCGGGACCGTCTTCAGGGGGCGGGCCGCCCCGGAGCTGGTCCGTGCGTCCGCCCGCGCCTCGCTCGTCGTCGTGGGGCGCCGGACGCGGGACGCCCGGCTCGGCACGCACATCGGTTCCGTCACGCACGCCGTGCTCCACCACGCCGGCTGCCCGGTCGCCGTCGTCCCGCACGCCTGAGCCGGCGCCCGGACGGCGCATGCGAGCCGTACGGGAGAAGGCGAGTTGCCTCCTCGTGCCGGCCTATTGATCGCCGCACCACGCCCGGTACGCGGCCACGGCGGTCGGCAACGTGGGAAAGATGCGGTCCATGCCGACGGAGTCCGTGAGGCCGTAGGCCCTCAGATCGTCCAGCAGGTCCTGCTTGACGCGGGCGAGGGCGAAGACGACGCCACGGTGGGCGAGTTCGCGGCGCAGCTCGTCGACGGCGTCGAGAGCGGTGATGTCGACCTCCACGTTGGCCTCC
Organism: Streptomyces sp. NPDC001634; assembly: GCF_040298185.1. NCBI lineage: Bacteria > Bacillati > Actinomycetota > Actinomycetes > Kitasatosporales > Streptomycetaceae > Streptomyces > Streptomyces sp. NPDC001634. The sequence goes on from NZ_JBEOZU010000091.1 coordinate 17,674, forward strand.
ATGTTGAGGAGGAACCAGCGGACCGGATCCTTCTGTTCGTCGACCGCGTCCAGGGCCCGGCGCCGGAAGTTCTCCGCGTTGGCGAAGAAGAGCGGCGAGTCGTAGCGGTAGACCAGCAGACCGGGAATGGTGCGGGCCTGCGGGTAGTCGTCGACGTCGTGCATGCCCGCCACACCCGGAACAAGGCCCTCGACGGCGTCGTGCGGCCGGGCCACCCGCGTCAGCAGCTCCGCCACCGACAGCCCGACGGCCACCAGGACCCCGTACAGGATGTCCAGGGCGAGCACTCCCGCCAGGCAGCAGAGGGCCAGCAGGAGCTCCCTACGGCGGAATGACCCCAGGCGGCGGAAGCCCCCGAGGTCGATCATGCGCAGCGCCGCGTAGACGACGAGCGCGCCCAGGACGGCCGCGGGCGTACGGGTGAGCAGCGGACTCAGAAAGAGGAGGACGGTCAGCACCACCGCGCCCGCGACCAGTGAGTACGCCTGGCTGCGGGCGCCTGTCGAAGAGGCGAGCGCGGTGCGGCTGGCGCTGCTGCTGACCGGAAAGCCGTGGAGGGCGCTCGCGCCCAGATTGGCTGCTCCGAGGGCGAGGAACTCCTGGTCGGCGTCGAGCCCGGGTCCTTCGTCGTCGCGGCCGGTGAACGCGCGGGCGGTGAGGATGAAGTCGGTGTAGGAGACGAGGAGAACCCCCAGGGCGGGCAGCACCAGGTGCGGCAGCTGGGTCAGGTCCGGGACGGAGAGGCGGGGCAGCCCGGAGGGAACCTGGCCGATCACCTTGATGCCGTACCGGTCGTCGAGATCGAAGGCCACCACGCCCGTCGTACCGAGGACCACGGCGAGCAGCGGGCCGGGGACGGTGGGGAAGAACCGTGCCACCAGGAGGAGGAACGCGATCACGACGGCGGACAGGGCGGCGGTCGCCGGATCGATGTCCCTTGCATGGACGAGGAACGACCACAGTTGGGGGAAGAACTCCATTCCGGTCGTGTGTACGCCGGTGAGCCTGGGCAACTGGTCCACGATCATGATCAGCGCCACACCCGCCAGATAGCCGATCAGGACCGGCCGTGACAGTAGATCCGCAAGGAAGCCGAGCCGCACGGCCCGTGCGACCAGGCACAGCAGCCCCACTGTGGCCGCCAGGGCCGCGGCCAGCGCGGCGTACCGGCCTGGATCCCCGGCGGCCAGCGGGCCGACCACGGTCGCCGTCATCAGGGCGGTCGTGGACTCCGGACCGACCGAGAGCAGACGCGAGGAGCCGAACAGTGCGTACAGAGCCAGGGCAGGCAGGATCGCCCAGAGCCCGGTGACCGGAGGCAGCCCGGCCACGCCCGCGTACGCCATGACCTGGGGCACCAGATACGCGGCCACCGTGGCTCCGGCCAGCAGGTCGCCCTTCAGCCACGAGCGGCGGTAGTTGACGAGAGCGCCGACCCCGGGCACAAGACGGCGCCAACCCGGAACGCGCCCGCCCGAGCCCTTCGACATCGGCCTCCTTCCACCGTGATCCAAGGATCCACCGCGGGACGGACACCCGCGAGAGGCCGGGCGGTACGGGTGAGACAGGCCGTGTCCTCTCCCGGCGGCCGAATACCGGGACGTCGGCCAACAGGCCTCGGGGAACGGGTCGTTCAGCCGGCTTCCGCCTCCGTCACGCCGTCGGAACCACCGTACGGCGCGTCGCGCCGACCGCTCCCATGGGCCGGTCGGCCCAGGCCCGGGACCTGCGGCCCCTGCACCCCGCGCCCCGTGGATACGACGGTGGACGTGGATACCCGGAAACGGGGATCCGACTCAGGAGGTGGAGACCATGCCCCGCCCCGTCACCGTCGGCCTCGACGGTTCGCCCGAGAGCCGGGCCGCCGCCATGGGGGCACCTCCCACGCCCTTGAGGCAGTGGGGGAGGGCGGCACGCGAGGCCAAGCAGCGCGACCAGCCGCTCAAGGTTCACATCCGGGAGCCCCTGCCTGATCGTGCAGCCGGAACACCTCCGTCAGGTCCTGCCGGGTGCCGACGATCGCGGCCGGCCGTACCCGGGTCATCCGGGAGACCCGGCCCCTCGACTCCGTCAACGAGTCCATCGAGGAGGTGCTGCGGGGCCGGATCAAGGCCCGGATCGTGTTCGATCTCGGCACCGAAGGGTGATGAAGGTGGAACTCCCGCTGGTGGTGGGCGTCGACGGGTCCGAGCCGAGCCTGCGGGCCGTGGACTGGGCGGCCGACGAGGCCGCCCTGCGCGGGCTGCCGCTGCGGCTGGTGTACGCGTCGCTCTGGGAACGCTACGAAGGGTCCGTCCTGGCGGAGGACGCCGACCAGGCGTCGGAACGGGCACGGGCCGAGGACATCGTCGAGACCGCGGCGCGCCGCGCGCACCGGCGCCAGTCCGATCTCAAGGTCGCCACCGAGGTCCTGGCCGAGGAACCGGAGTACGCGCTCATACGAGAAGCGCGCCTCGCCGCCGCACTGGTGGTGGGCAGCCGCGGCCGCAGCGCCATCGCCGAGCTGCTCCTCGGCTCCGTCAGCCTCACGGTCGCCGCCCGCGCCGACTGCCCCGTGATCGTGCTGCGCGGCAGCCACGACAACCAGGCGCGGTGCGGGATGCGGGGCCGCATCGTGGTCGGTGTGGGCGACCGTCCTGCGGACTCGGCGGCCGTACGGTTCGCCGCCGAGGAGGCGCGGCAACGCCGTGTGCCCCTGGAGGCCGTACGGGCCTGGCGGTGCCCCGCGCATGAGAGAAACGATCACATCCTGCTCGCCGGCGAACCCGCGCGCCTGCACGAAAAGCAGGCCGCGGTGGCGCTGGACGCGGCCCTGTGGGACGTTCCGTCGGACGTGGACCTGCACCGTCGTACGGCCGAGGGACCCGCCCGCAGGGTTCTGCTGGACGCTTCCTACGACGCCGACCTGCTGGTCCTGGGTGCCTGGCGCCACCCCGGGCACTTCGGGCTCCAGCTCGGCCGCGTCGCCCACACCGTGCTGCACCACTCCGGCTGCCCGGTCGCCGTCGTACCGCGGCGGGCCTGACCGAGCACCTGCGGCAGTGGGAGGCGAGGCCGAAGTCGTGCAGGCCCGAAGCATGGAGCCCGCCACTTACGGCTTGAGGCCCACAGCTTGAGGCCTACAGCTTGAGGCTGAACCACGTCGTCTTCCCCTCGTCCGTGGGCCTGACCCCCCAGTCGTCGGCGAGGGCCCGGACGAGAAGCAGGCCCCGGCCCGACTCCTCGTCCTCGGCCGCGAGCCGCGGCTGGGGCAGGTGCGGGCTGCGGTCGCTGATCTCGACGGTGAGGTCGGTGTCCGTGCGGCACACGTGCACGCCGATCGGGCCCGGTGCATGCTGCACGGCGTTGGTGAGGACTTCCGAGAGCAGGAGGCGGGCGTCGTCCAGCGAGTTCGCGCAGCCCCACGCGCCGAGTGTCCTGTCGAGGAAGTCGCGGCCCTCCGGCACGGACGCCGGAACGGGGGCCAGGTCCGTCGTGGCGGTGGCCAGTGGAGCCGCGGGCAGCTGCGTCAGCAGGAGCGTGACGTCGTCATGGCCGTCGGCGTCGGGCAGCAGGGTCGACAGAACGTGGTCGGCCGCGTCCTCCAGGCCGGAGCCCTCGGCCACGAGCTTGTCCAGGGTGACGACGAGCTGGACGAGCTGGTCCTCGATGTCGCTGCCCGGGGTCTCGATCAGACCGTCCGTGTAGAGCACGAGGGTGGCACCACGCGCGATCGTGGTGCAGCACTGCTCGTAGATCACGCCGCCGACGCCGAGGGGCGCGTTCACGGGCGCGGGGAGCGGCCGGGCGCCCTCACCGGGGACCGCGACGAGAACCGGCAGGTGCCCGGCGGAGCACACGGTGACCTCTCCCGTATCGGCAGCGATGATCAGATAGCAGCAGGTGACCAGTTGGTCGGGGACGTCGAGGTCGGCGACGACGCTGTCGAGGGCCTGCATCAGCTGACGAGGCTGCAGCCCGGTCTTGGCCAATGCGTGTGCGGCGGACCGGAGTTGGCCCATGACGGCCGCGGCCTCCAGACCACGGCCCATCACATCGCCGATCAGCACACCGACCCGGCCGGCGCCCAGCGGAATCAGGTCGAACCAGTCGCCGCCGACGCCGGCGCCCTGGGTCGCGGGCAGGTAGCGGCTGGCGGTGGCGAGGCCAGGGATGGCGGGCGGTGTGCCCATGAGACTGCGCTGCAGCGTGAGGGCGATGTGCCGCTGCTGCTCGTACAGCTCCGTCAGTTCCGTCTCGGCACGCTTGCGGTCGCTGATGTCCCGGACGATCGCGCACGCCCCGATGACCGCACCGTTGCGGGCACGGGTCGGCCAGAGGGTGACATCGACGTCCAGCATGTCACCGGAGCGGGTGACACGCAGGGTCTCGAAGTGCTCGACCTTCTCGCCCTCCCGCAGCCGGTCGAGGAGTGCGGTGATCTCGTGCTGCCGGTCGAGCGGCGCCAGCAGGGACACATGGCGGCCCAGGACCTCGGCCGCCGTGAACCCGTACAACCGCTGGGCCGCGGCGTTCCAGTACGTGATGCGGCCGTCGAGGGTCTTCGCGAGGATCGCGTCCTGCGAGGACTCGACGATCGCGGCGAGCTCGTTGATCCTTTCCTCGGTGGCCTTGCGTTCGCTGACGTCGCGTACGGCGGCGGAGACGAGGAGGCCGTCGGCGGTCTCCAGTGGGCTGAGGCTGATTTCGACGGGGAACTCGGTGCCGTCCTTGCGGAGCCCGTACAGGTCGAGGCCGGCGCCCATGGGGCGGACCTGTTGGTTGTGGGCGTAGGCGTTGCGGTGTTCGGTGTGGTGGGTGCGGAAGCGGCCGGGGACGAGGAGTTCGACGGGGTGGCCGAGGAGTTCTTCGCGTCGGTAGCCGAAGAGTGCCTCGGTCTGGGCGTTGACCAGTCTGATCGTCCCGGTGTCGTCCACGATCACCATGGCGTCGGGCGCAGCCTCCAGCAGCCCCCGGAACCTTTCCTCGGCGGCCTTGCGTTCGCTGACGTCGCGTACGGCGGCGGAGACGAGGAGGCCGTCGGCGGTCTCCAGTGGGCTGAGGCTGATTTCGACGGGGAACTCGGTGCCGTCCTTGCGGAGCCCGTACAGGTCGAGGCCGGCGCCCATGGGGCGGACCTGTTGGTTGTGGGCGTAGGCGTTGCGGTGTTCGGTGTGGTGGGTGCGGAAGCGGCCGGGGACGAGGAGTTCGACGGGGTGGCCGAGGAGTTCTTCGCGTCGGTAGCCGAAGAGTGCCTCGGTCTGGGCGTTGACCAGTCTGATCGTCCCGGTGTCGTCCACGATCACCATGGCGTCGGGCGCAGCCTCCAGCAGCCCCCGGAATTTCTCCTCGGCGGCTCCCGGACCGTCCATGTGGATCCGGGCACCGCACCGGCACAACTCCTGCCCCACCACGTCGGTGGGATCGGGCCGTAGCGCTTCGGCCAAGTCGCTCGTTTTCATCCCCGCCCCCAGGCTCACGATGAGACCGGCCATCTCAGCGCAACCCGCCCGGCTCCGCGACGGCATGTCGCTTAGTGGCCCCACAACGGTCGAACATGTCCGCGACGACGACCCGGGTGATCGCTCCTGGTCGGCGTCCGTCCGCTCTCCGCAGCAGTGGCGGCAACCGTGTCCGGCCCTTTCGGGGCCGGCCGACCGCACCCCGCCGCGGGCTCCGAGCCGCACCGGCCGGCCCCCCGGCCGCACGATGAGGGCCGACCGGCCCAAGCGCATCCTCGAAGGGGTCGGACAAGCTGGACGTGCTGGGCAATCCCGGCATCGTGTCGGACGGTGCCCGGCGGTACCGGCTTCCGGCGCGTCCCCAGGACCCGAGCCGGGGGGCGAGTCCCCGGACCGAGCCTGTGGGGGGAGGAAGGAAGGATCGTCATGAAGGGCTTTGTCTTCCACGGCCCTGGACAGTCCGCCTGGGAGGACGTCCCGGACCCCGGCATCAAGGACCCCACCGACGCGATCGTGCGCGTCGACACCGTCACCATCTGCGGAACCGACCTGCACATCCTCAAGGGCGACCTGCCCGAGGTACCTCCCGGTACCGTGCTGGGCCACGAGGCGGTCGGTGAGATCGTCGAGATCGGCCGCGACGTGCACACCGTGCAGCCGGGGGAGCGCGTCCTGGTCTCCTGCATCACCGCCTGCGGCCGGTGCGGCTACTGCTGGGAGCGGACGTACGGCCAGTGCCGTGGCGGCGGGGGCTGGATTCTCGGCCATCTGATCGACGGCACGCAGGCGGAATACATCCGCGTCCCCTACGCCGACCTGTCCGTCCACGCACTGCCCGGTGCGGTGGAGAGCAAGGACGCCGTGCTGCTCGCGGACATCTTCCCCACCGCCTACGAGGTGGGCGTGCTCAACGGACACGTACGGCCGGGGGACACCGTCGCCGTCGTCGGAGCGGGCCCCATCGGGCTCGCGGCGATCGCCACGGCCCGGCTGTTCGCCCCCGAACGCATCGTCGCCGTGGATCTGGCCGCGGCACGGCTGGACGCCGCCAAACAGCTGGGTGCCGACGCCCTGGCCGACGCCCGGGAGGCCCCCGAACAACTGATCGCCGATCTCACGGACGGGCTGGGCGCCGACGTGGTCGTCGAGGCGGTCGGCGAGCCGGAGAGCTTCGAGCTGTGCACCCGTATGGTGCGTCCCGGCGGGCACGTGGCCAACATCGGCGTGCACGGAAAGCCCGCGACACTCCACCTCGAAGAACTGTGGATCAAGAACCTGACCATCACCACCGGCCTCGTCGACACCTATTCCACGCCCACCCTGCTGCGGATGGCGGCCGCCGGCCGGCTGCCCACCTCGTCGCTGGTCACACACACCTTCACGCTGGACCAGATGGAGGAGGCGTACGACGTCTTCGGCCGCGGTGCCGACACCGGCGCGCTCAAGGTGGTACTGGGCGGGCAGCAGCACGAAGTCGTCGCCGTCCGGGCGGCGTGACGAGAGGAAGTGACGAGCCATGGCCGCACAGGCAACGTCGGGCACGTCGGAGAGCCACCCGGCGGGCAACCTCGGGCGCCGGATCGCGCTGCGGCGCGAGGAACTCGGACTGTCCCGGGAGGATGCGGCGAACCGGGCGGGCATGGCTTCCAGCTACCTCCAGTACCTGGAGGAGCAGCCCACCGCCGCGCCCGGCGTGAGCACCCTTCTCAGGCTGGCCGGTGCACTCGAGACCACGGTGCTGGAGCTCACCGGCGGTGACGTCGATCTGCCGCCCGGTCTGGGGCAGGCCGGCGCGCATCCGAAGTTCACCGAACTGAGCACACAGGAGTGCCGGGACCTGCTCTCGACGCACGGTGTGGGAAGGCTCGCGGTGCCCACCGGCTCCGGGCCGGTGATCGTCCCCTTGAACTACGGCGTCGTAGGCGACTCGATCGTCTTCAGGACCGCCCCGGACACTGTGTCGTCGCATGCTCCCGATTCCCAGGTGGCCTTCGAGGTCGACCGTATCGATGCCTCGTTCAGCCAGGGCTGGAGCGTACTGGTACGCGGACACGCCAGCGTCGTGACGGATGCCGACTCCGTACGGCGACTGGAGGAGCTGGCGCACAGTGCGCCCTGGGCGGGAGGAGAACGGGATCTGTGGATCCGCATCGACCCCCTCAGCATCACCGGGCGGCGCATCACCGTGTGACAGGGCCCAGGCGAAGGACACAGCCATACGGCAGCACCGCCGCACCAGGCGAAAGACGGACTGACTGATGTACCCGAACGACGGTTTCCGTGAACTCGCACGCCATGAATGCCTGCGTCTGCTGACGAAGGTCCCGGTCGGCCGCATCGTCCACACGCGTCACGCCCTGCCCGCGGTTCTGCCGCTCAACTTCTGCCTGGACGGCGACGGCGCGGTTCTGTTGCGCACCTCGGCCGCCTCGGAGCTGGTGCGTGCGATCGACGGTTCGGTGGTCGCCTTCGAGGCGGACGAGGTCGACGCGGCCGCGCACTCCGGCTGGAGCGTCGTCGTCACGGGTCCGGCCGCAGTGGTGACCGACCCCGCCGAGCGCGACCGTCTGGCCCGCACGGGCCCGCGCTCCTGGGTTCCTGCGCCGGAGGAGGTCTTCGTACGCATCGAGCCGGAGCTGGTCACGGGCCGTGAACTCGTCGGCGGCGGCACCCTGCACGCGGCCGACTTCTCGTCCTGACCGGGGAGCGGGAGCGGAAGGAGAGCGAACGAGAGAGAGTGAACGAGAGAGGGTGGCTGAAAGAGGTCGAGCGAAAGAGGGTGAGGGAGGAGCGAGGAGGGAGGAGCGAACGAGCAGCGAAACCCTGTCCCCGCCCAGCACCACCGGAGGACACCATGAACCCCACTCCGCGCCTCGTGAGCGATGTCATGACCCGCAGAGTCGTCGCGCTCGACCGCGGGGCGACGTTCAAGGAGATCGTCAGGGCCATGCGGCAGTGGAAAGTCAGCGCCCTGCCCGTACTGGAGGAGGAGAACAGGGTCGTCGGCGTCGTCTCCGAGGCCGATCTGCTGCGCAAGGAGGAGTTCCGCGACAGCGACCCGGGCCTCTCCCGGTCCCGGCTCGGCTCGGCCGAGAGCACTCCCACCGCCCGGCTGGAGCGGCTGTCCCACCTCGTCAAGGCGGACGCCGTGACGGCCGAGGAACTGATGACCGCTCCGGCCGTCACCGTCCGCGCGGACGCCACCCTGGCGCAGGCCGCCCGGACCATGGCCCGCGCCAAGGTCAAGCGGCTGCCCGTCGTCGGCGACGAGGGCACGCTGCTGGGCATCGTCAGCCGCTCCGACCTGCTCGACGTGTTCCTGCGGAAGGACGAGGACATCGCCGAGGAGATCCGCCAGGAGATCGTGGCCCGCCTGTTCCCCGCTCCGCTGGAGCCGGTCGTGGTGGAGGTGCGCGAGGGTGTCGTGAACCTCACCGGCCGTATCCGGGACACCACTGTCGTACCTATCGTCACGCGCCTCGTGCGAGGCGTCGAGGGCGTCGTGGACGTGGACTGCGCCCTCATGGGACCGCCCCGCCGCCCGAACCTCGACCCCGACTTTCCGGAGGTCACACGACGGCCTTGGGGGGCCGGAAGCATCACGTGAAGGTGATGACCGATGGCGACGACACGTCGTACGACCCGCACGAGGCTGTGGCTGTGGCGGTGGCGGCGCAATCCGCTCCGGCGCCGCAGCGACCGCCTGGAGGCGTGGACCATGCTCGTCACCTGGCTCTTCGTCCTCCTGGCCGGTGTACTCGCGGGGCGGGCCGCGGCACAGGCGCTGGACGACGGACTCGCCGCGCGCCGCGCCCATTCGTACGCGGCGCAGGCGGTGCTGACCGAGAACGCGGCGACGAGCCCGCAGGCCGTGCCCGAGTACAGCGACGGCAGCGTGTGGGCGAAGGTGCGCTGGACCGCCGTCGACGGTTCGACGCATACAGGTCTGGTGAAGGCCGCACCCGGACTGAAGGCGGGCGCCCCGATCACCGTGTGGACGGACCGTGCGGGCGCGCTGGTGTCCAGGCCGGTCACCGAGGGCCAGGCGGGGCGGCAGGCGGTGCTGGTGGGCGTGCTGGTCGGGATCGGCGCCGCCGGCGGGGTGCTGGTCTGCGGACGGCTGGTGAACGGTCTTCTGGACCGGCGGCGCATGGAGCAGTGGGACCGGGAGTGGGCGCAGGTCGGGCCCAGGTGGCGCAGGACGATCGGCTGACGGGCGAGTCGGTCAGTCCGCGTCGGTTCCGGACAGATGGCAGTCCACGTCGACCACGCCCTCGACGGCACGCGCCAGACGGACGGCCACGGGGATCAGGGCGCTGTCCCGGATCTTCCCGGTGAGGGTGACGACCCCCTCGGTGACGATCACGTGAACGGGTTCGACGGGAGCCGGGAAGAGCACGTCGACGATGTCTCGGCGGACCTCGTCGGCGATGTCGTTGTCCGGCCGCAGGAACACCTTGAGCAGATCCGCGCGGCTGATGACGCCTTCCAGCATGCCCTCGTCATTGACGACCGGAAGCCGCTTCACCTTGCGCTGGGCCATGATGCGGGCGGCCTGGGCGAGAGTGCTGCCGGGATGGACGGTGATCGCCGGCGCGGTCATCAGCTCTCCCGCGGTCACCGCATCGGCCTTGGCCAGGTCGGACAGGTGCTGCAGCTGGGCGTACCGGTCCGGATCGCTGTCGCGGAACTCCTCCTTGGGCAGCAGGTCGGCCTCCGAGACCACACCGACCACGCGGCCCTCACCCTCCAGCACGGGAAGGGCGCTGACCTTCCACTGCTCCATGAGCCTGACGATGTCCTTGAACGGGGCGTCACGGCCGACGGCGACGACGGTGTGCGTCATCACGTCGCTCACGACGTGCGGGGTGCCGGGCACGGTCTCCTCCTCGGGGTGTCAGGTGTGGTCGACGGTGGGGCTCCAGGGGGAGAAGGTTCATGACCGGTTGCCGCTGCCGTAGGGGGCGTACAGATCGAGCAGCCGAGTACGGGCCGCGTGCAGCCGGTGGGCGAGCACACGGCCGACCCAGACGGCGATCGCGCGGCCGAACTCGGCGTCCTCCTCGCACATCGCCCGTACGGTCACCGCGTCGAACTCGTAGGCCCGCACCGGAGTCATGGCCTCGGCGCCCAGCTGCCACACATGGGGCGTGAAGTGCCAGGACCAACCGACCAGTTCGCCGTGTCCCAGCGACTCGATGACGGCGGCCCGGCGACCGGGCACGTGCAGGTCCAGGGCCACGGTCCCGGTCCGGACGATCCAGAACCGGTCGGCGCGCCGGCCCTCCTCGAACATCCGGGTTCCCTCTTCGAAGGAGACCTCGCGGGCGATCCGCATCAGCCGTTCGCGGTAGTCGGCCGGCAGGGATGCGGCGATGGTGGTGGCAGAGGTCATCGCTCGGTGTCCTTTCGTGCGGCGCCTGCTTCCAGCGTGGGCGCGCGACCGAGTTCCGCACCACGGGCCGCCCGGTCCTGGCAGTGGGTCGTTAGGCCCAACCGACGGGGATGGGACGCGCGCCCCGACCGGGTGGGCACGAGGGAGGTCGCTGTACTCGCCGTCGGGCTGGGCGGGAGCCGGGGGCGGCGGCGCAGGGTGCGGTCGGCGTCGACACCCCATGACGGGGCGGGAAGGGCCCATCCGCTTCTCGCGGATCCTGATTGCGCGGTGCACGGCCGCCGGCCGCTTCTCCGCGTCTCTTGCGGACCCTTCCCGTCACCTCCAGCACACCACGTCACCGGAGCATCCGCCAGGGCCGATCGGCCCCGCACACCCCGGAGCCCGGCCGACCGGATCCGCGTGGCCTCCGCGGACGCGTCACGGCATGGGCCGAACGTCCCCGACGGGGGCCGAACCGCCCCTCCTGCCGCAGCGCTCCGGGGTGCGACCGTGAGGGGTAGCCCACTGCTGCACGACTTCGCAGCCCGGCGAAAGGCGGTGGAGAGGATGGAACTGCCCCTGGTCGTGGGCATCGACGGTTCGGACTCCAGCCTCGCGGCGGTCGACTGGGCAGTGGACGAGGCCGCCCGGCACGGTCTGCCGCTCCGGCTGGTGTACGCCTCCTTGTGGGAACGCTACGAGGGCGCCGCAACGGCCAACAATCTCGAACGCCCGTCCGAAGAACTGATGGCGGAGGGCATCATCGGCACCGCCAGGGAGCGCGCACGGCGGCGCAACCCGATGGTGGAGGTGTTTGCGGACGTACTGCCCGAGGACGCGGTGTCCGCCCTTCTGCGGGAAGGCCACAACGCCACCGCGCTGGTGACCGGATCCCGGGGCCGCGGCGGGCTGACGGGTCTGCTCCTCGGCTCGGTCGGTCTGGCCGTGGCCGCGCGGGCCCACTGCCCGGTGATCGTGATCCGCGGCGACAAGGCGGGCCTGGCCGGTGTCCATGAACGGATCCTGCTCGGTGTCGGCGAGCCGGCCACGAGCCGTGAGGCCCTGCGGTTCGCCTTCCGCGAGGCCGAGGCCCGCAAGTGCATCCTCGACGTCGTACGGGCCTGGCGCCGCCCCGCGTACGAGATCACCGAGCACCCCGTGCCGCCCGACCAGCAGGCATCGGCCCTGCTGGACGCCCTGCTCCGGGATGCGGCGGCGGAGCATCCGGGGGTCCGGGTGCGCCGTGCCATCGCCGAGGGGCCGGCCCGCATCGTGCTCCTGAAGCGCTCGGCCGCCGCCGACCTCGTCGTCATCGGGGGGCGGCGCAGGCAGGGATACGCCGGCCTGCAACTCGGCCGGGTGGGCCATACGCTGCTGCACCACGCGTCCTGCCCGGTCGCGATCGTGCCGCAGAGGGTGTGACCGCCGCCTCGCGGCACCGTCGCACGCGACCTCGGAGAACCGTTCCCGGACGGGTCGGCGAAGGGACACCGCAGTGATGGACTGGAGCTGGCAGTACGAGGGTTACGTTCCCGCGGACGAACGCCTGAGAGAGTCCCTGTGCACGCTGGGCAACGGTTACTTCGCCACTCGCGGAGCGCTCCCCGAGTGCGCGGCGGACGAAGTGCACTACCCGGGCACCTATGCGGCCGGCTGCTACAACCGGCTCACCACCGAGGTGGCGGGACGCCGGGTCGAGAACGAGGACATGGTCAACCTCCCGAACTGGCTGCCGCTGCGCTTCCGCCTCGCCGGGCAGCAGTGGCTGACACCGGACACGGGGACCGTACTCGACCACCATCAGGTCCTGCATCTGTCCTCGGGCCTGCTGGAGCGCCGGACGCGGTACGGACTCGGCGAGGGCCGATCGCTGTCCCTGCGCCAGCAGCGACTCGTACACATGGACGATCCGCATCTTGCGGCCCTGCGCACCGAGCTCACGATCGAGGGCCACCCCGACGAGCTGGAGGTCGAGGCCGCGCTCGACGGCGGTGTGACCAATGACGGCGTGGCGCGCTACCGCGACCTCGACGGCCGCCATCTGATCCATGTGCACACCGGCACCGCCGCCCCGGACACGGTGTGGCTGCGCTGCCGCACCCGGACCTCCGACATCCGCATAGGCCTTGCGGCCCGGCTCACCGCCGACGCCCCTGTCACAACCCGGCACACGTCCCCCCGCGCCGTCCAGTGGGTGCGGCTGCACCTGACCCCCGGCCGGACGGTCACGATCGACAAGACCGTCTCCCTGCACACCTCGCGCGACCCCGCGATCAGTGACCCGCTGCGTGCCGCGATCGACCGGGTGGGCGAGGCACCCGGCTTCGACCAGCTGCTGGAGCGGCACCTCACGGCCTGGGACCAGCTGTGGCGGCGGGCCGGCCTCGAGGTTACCGGGGAGGCCGGAAACATCCTGCGGCTGCACCTCTTCCACGTCCTGCAGACGCTCTCGCCTCACACCGGCGACCTCGACGTGGGCGTGCCCGCCCGAGGGCTGCACGGGGAGGCGTACCGCGGACACGTCTTCTGGGACGAGCTGTTCGTGCTGTCGTACCTCAACCTGCACTTCCCGGAGGTGTCCCGCGCCCTGCTCCGCTACCGCCACCGGCGCCTGGACCGCGCCTGTTCCGCGGCGCGCGCGATCGGCCGCCGAGGGGCGATGTACCCGTGGCAGAGCGGCAGCGACGGGCGCGAGGAGACACAGCAGCTGCACCTCAACCCGCGCTCCGGACGCTGGCTGCCCGACCACTCCCGGCTCCAGCGGCACGTCGGCTCGGCCGTCGCCTACAACGTGTGGCAGTACTGCGAGGCGAGCGGCGACGCCGAGTTCCTGCATACCAAGGGCGCCGAGATGCTGCTGCAGATCGCCCGCTTCTGGGCGGATTCGGCGACCTACGACGAGACCCTCGGGCGGTACCGGCTGCGTGGTGTGGTCGGCCCCGACGAGTACCACGACGGATATCCGGGCGCCCCGGAACCCGGTCTCGACGACAATGCGTACACCAACGTCACCGCCTCCTGGGTGCTCACCCGCACACTGGAGGTGCTGCGCGCCCTCCCCGAACCCCGTCGACGGGAACTCGTCGAGCTCACCGGCCTCGACGGTGGTGAACTCGAACAGTGGGAGGACGTGTCCCGCATGCTCCACGTGCCGTTCCATGACGACGTCATCAGCCAGTTCGAGGGCTACGGCGACCTGGCCGAACTCGACTGGGACGGCTACCGCAAGCGCTACGGGGACATTCGGCGGCTCGACCGGATCCTGGAGGCGGAGGGCGACACCGTCAACCGCTACCGGGCGTCCAAGCAGGCGGACGTGCTGATGCTGGGTTACCTTTTCGCACCGTCCGAACTCCAGGACCTCTTCCGCCGTCTGGGTCACCGGCTCGACGAGGAAACCTGGCGGCGCACCGTCGACTACTACCTGTCCCGGACCAGCCACGGGTCAACGCTCAGCGGCCTGGTCCACGGCTGGGTCCTGGCCCGTGCCCGACGTGCGGAGGCATGGACCTGCTTCCAGGAGGCCCTGCGGGGCGACATCGCCGATGTGCAGGGCGGCACCACCGGGGAGGGCATCCATCTGGGCGCGATGGGAGGCACCCTTGACCTCGTCCAACGCGGACTGACCGGACTGGAGACCCGGGACGGAGCACTCCGGCTCGACCCGGTGCCACTGCCGGAGCTGTCTTCGTACGGGTTCGCCATCCGTTACCACGGCCATTGGGGCGTGCGGCTGCGGCTTGAGCACGGGCGGATGGAGATCGCGGTGCCGCCGTCCGACCGTGCCCCCATCGACGTCCTGCTGCCGGACCGCGCGGTGTGCGTCCAGCCGGGGGAGACGTCCCGGCTGGTGCTCCCGGACCGAACGGACTGGCCGGACCGAACGGACTGGCCGGGGCCGGACTGGCCGGACCGAACGGACTGAATGGGTGCGTCACGGTGCAGCGGGGCCCGCCAACTGCACGATGTCGTCGGACGCGACGTCGTGCAGCCGGATGGCAAGGTCCTCCAGCGCGCGGCTGGCGGCGAGTTCGTCGCCGATCTCGGGGATGGGCCGGTCGATGGGATTGCGCCGGGCCAGCCCCCTGCCGGTGACGGTCGAGGTGTCGCGGGTTGTCAGCACGGCACGCGCACGGGTGTCGTCGCCGTCCTCCGTGATGTAGATCTGCACGGTCCACTGCTTGGCTTCCATCGTGATCACTTCCGCGAGGACAGGTGCGAATCGAGTGCTTTCGTCCCCCTTATCAGCCTGCACCTCGGCCCGGGCGCGGTCCAGGCCGAACGGTGCTTCGCCGCCCGCACGACGGCGGGCCCCGACGTCACTCGAACCGTGATGTGTCGCCGGCGCCCTTGCGTACGATCTCGGCCTCTCCGCTGGAGAAGTCGATGACCGTGGTCGGCTCGGTGCCGCAGTCGCCCGAGTCGACCACCGCGTCCACGGCATGGTCGAGCCGCTCCTTGATCTCCCAGCCCTGCGTCATCGGCTCCTTCTCGCCCGGCAGAAGCAGCGTGCTGGACAGGAGCGGCTCACCGAGTTCGTCCAGCAGTGCCTGCGCCACCACATGATCGGGAATGCGCACCCCGACCGTCTTCTTCTTCGGGTGGAGCAGCTTGCGCGGCACCTCGCGCGTCGCCGGGAGGATGAACGTGTAGCTGCCGGGGGTCGACGCCTTGATCGCGCGGAACACGTCGTTGTCGACGTACACGAACTGGCCCAGTTGTGAGAAGTCCCGGCACACGAGAGTGAAGTGATGGCGGTCGTCGAGCTGGCGGATCGCACGGATGCGGTCGATGCCGTCGCGGCTGCCCAGGCGGCACCCCAGCGCGAAGCAGGAGTCCGTCGGGTAGACCACGAGCGCCCCGTCGCGGATGCTGTCGGCGACCTGACGGATGGTGCGCGGCTGTGGATTGTCGGGATGAACGTCGAAGTACCTTGCCATTCGCCGAGTCTCGATCACATGGGGGCGGGCTGTCCATGCGACGGGGCTCAGTGACACGCGGAGGGGTCAGCCGGTCGGCGTGTCGGCCCCCGAGCCGCTGCGCGCGGTCTTGAGGTTTGCCTTCTTCACTTTGTTTCCGCATGTCGCCATGGAGCACCAGCGCCGTCGTCCGCCGCGGCTCGTATCCACGAACAACCCACCGCAGGTGCGCTGCTCACAGCGCTTGATCACACCCTCGACATGGCCGCCGAGGGTCGCGACGGCGTCGAGGGCGACGACGGCGAGTGCGGCGCGCGCGGCATCCGCGTCGGGGAGCCGCCACCCCGCCTGGCCGCCGGCCAGGACGAGCCGTGCCCGGTGACGCGCGGTCCACCGGTTGAGCAGGTCCTCGTCCGTCGGATCCGGCACCGTGCCGCCTGCCACGGCGGTACCTGCCCGGTGAATGGCCTCACGCAGCTCGCGGGCGTCGCGCAGGAGGGCCTCGGAGACCGGCATGTCCCGGGTACCCAGGCCATTGACGGTGAGCCAGGCTCGCAGTTGTTCCGGAGTCGCGATCCGCTCCACCGGATCGCCTCGCCGCTCACTGAGGGTGGCGACGAAGCGGAACGCGAGGATCTCATTGCCGAGCCGGAACTCCGGATGGCTGCGCGCGACGGCCGGGGGAAGCGGGCTCCCGACGGCAAGTGAACCGGTCATGGTGGTTCAGCGTACGCGCTCCGGGGTCGGGGAGCCAACGATTGACGTGGACCAGAAGAACCGTCTTAATAGGTTCACTTGAACCAGTTGAAACGGTTCCGACAGGGAGATCCCGCATGACAGCCAAGACCATCCGGCCGCTCACCGGCTTCGGCACCGTGACCGGCGTCCCCTGGCTCCCCGACGGCTTCACGGACGTCTTCGACAGCAGCCTCGTCCGCGTCGGCGACGTGGAACTGCACATCGTGCAGGGCGGCGCAGGACGACCCCTCCTGCTCGTCGGCGGCTGGCCGCAGAACTGGTACGTGTGGCGCCACGTCATGCCGCGCCTGGCGGAACACTTCCGTGTCGTCGCGGTCGACCCACGCGGCGTCGGCCCCTCCGACAAGCCCCGAGGCGGATACGACACCGGCACCGTGGCGGCCGAACTGGCCGCCCTCATGCGGGAGTTGGGTCATGACCGGTTCGCGATGGCCGGACACGACATCGGCATGTGGATCGGCTACGCCCTCGCCGCGGACCACGGCCACGCCGTCGAACGCCTGGCCCTGCTCGACGCCGCCGTCCCCGGCCTGGCGCCCGACGTCTCGGTCTTCGGCTCCGAGGCGCAGAACGACCTGCTGTGGCACTTCTCCTTCAACCGCAAACGGTCCGTCAACGAACTGCTCGTCCGTGGCCGTGAGCACATCTACTATGGCGACCAGTTCCGCCACAAAGCCGCACGCCCGCTGCCGGACTCCGCGATCGCCTTCTATGTCGAAACCCTCGCGCGCGACCCCGAGGCGCTCCGGGCCAGCTTCGACTACTACCGGGCCACGGACGACAACATCGCCCAGAACGGCCGGCGCAAGCAGCGCCCGCTCACCATGCCGGTACTCGGCGTCGCCGGAGCCCGCGGACAGGGCGAACGCCTCGCCGCGCTCCTCGCCCCCGTCACACGACAGCTCGACAGCGTCGTCCTGCCCGACTGCGGGCACTACGTCCCCGAGGAGCAGCCCGACGCCCTGCTGGAACACCTCCTCCCGTTCCTGCGCGCCTGACCGCTGCCCGGCCGGCCCTCGGCCATCGGTCCGTCAGTCCTTGAGCCGGTCGATCTGCCGGATCTTGTTGGTCGCGTCCAGCGCGGCGACCTTGTACGACTCCGCGAGCGTCGGATAGTTGAAGACCGCGTCGACGAGGTAGTCGACCGTGCCGCCGCAGCCCATCACGGACTGGCCGATATGGATCAGCTCGGTGGCCCCGCTGCCGAAGCAGTGCACGCCGAGCAGTGTGCGGTCCTCCGGGGAGACGAGCAGCTTCAGCATGCCGTGCGAGTCACCGATGATCTGCCCGCGGGCCAGCTCGCGGTAGCGGGAGATACCGACCTCGAACGGCACGCAGTCCTCGGTGAGCTGGTCCTCCGTCCGCCCTATGAAGCTGATCTCGGGGATGGTGTAGATGCCGATCGGCTGCAGGTCGAAGATGTCGTGCACCGGCTCGCCACAGGCGTGGTACGCCGCCATGCGGCCCTGTTCCATCGAGGTGGCGGCCAGCGCCGGGAAGCCGATCACATCGCCGACGGCGTATATGTGCGGCACCTCGGTGCGATAGTGCTCGTCGACCTTGATCCGGCCGCGCCCGTCGGCGGTCAATCCCGCCTTGCCGAGGTCCAGTTCGTCGGTGAGGCCCTGCCGTCCCGCCGAGTACATGACGGCGTCGGCAGGGATCTTCTTGCCGCTCTCCAGCACGGTCAGCGTGCCCTTGGGGTGCCGCTCGACCGCCGCGACGGTCTCCCCGAACCGGAAGGTGACGGCCAGGTCCCGCAGGTGGTACTTCAGCGACTCGATCACCTCGACGTCGCAGAAGTCGAGCATCCCGGGCCGCTTCTCGACCACCGTGACCTTGCTGCCCAGGGCGGCGAACATGGAGGCGTACTCCATGCCGATCACACCCGCGCCGACGATGACCATCGAACGTGGGACCCGCTCCAGGTCGAGGACATTGTCCGAGTCCATGATCGACTGCCCGTCGAACTCGACGCTCGCCGGCCGGGCGGGCCGGGTGCCGGTGGCGATGATGATGTGCTCGGCGCTCAACAGCCTTTCGTTGCCCGTCGCTTCGCGCACGGCGACGGTGTGCGGGTCCGCGAACCGGCCGGTGCCTGCGACCAGGGAGACATGGTTGCGGGAGAGCTGGTTGCGGATGACGTCCACCTCGCGGCTGACCACGTGGCGGGTGCGCGCGGTCAGATCGGCGACGGTGATGTCCTCCTTGAGGCGGTAGCTCTGTCCGTACAGATCCCGCTGGGTGAGGCCGGTGAGGTAGAGAACGGCCTCGCGCAGGGTCTTGGAGGGGATGGTGCCGGTATGGATGGAGACCCCGCCGACCATGTCGGGGTGGTCGACGACGGCGACCCGGCGGCCGAGCTTGGCCGCGGCGATGGCGGCTTTCTGGCCACCCGGTCCGGATCCGATGACGAGCATGTCGAAGTCGGGCACCTCCGGAGTCTGACAGGCCGAACCCCTTGGCGGAAAGAGCAGAGTTGACAGGAGGCCGTCCGGCGGACCGTGGTGGGGCATCTGATGGGCGGACGCACCGTCACGTCCATGACCAAGCCCCGGCTCGGGCGGGCGCGCGACGCTGGAAGAGCTCACGGGTCGCCGCAGCGGGCGGGGCCCCCGCGCGGTGAGGCGGGGGGCGCCCGCGCGGGGGGGGGGGGGCGCCGCCCCCCCCCCCCCCCCCCCCC
>NZ_JBEOZU010000092.1:0-36582 GCF_040298185.1 Streptomyces sp. NPDC001634
ACCGCCCCGCCCGCGCCTCAGGTCCGCAAACCTCCGCCCACGACCGCCCCCCAACCGCCGGGGCGGGGCCTGTGCGCGCCCCCCCCCCCCCACCGCCGGGCTCACAGCTGGGTCGGCTGGCGCTGGGCCAGACCGTACTTCTGCGCGATGGCGTTCCACAGCTGCGAGGCCTTCAGCTTCTGGGCGCTGGCCGTGCCGCTGGCGCGGTTGCCCGCCTCGGTCTGGCCGGTGGTGCGGGCCTGGCCCTTCTTGCACCCCTTCCCACCCGAGACCTGGTCGGCCCAGGCCGCGTAGTGGGTGTCGGCGGCGGCGGACGCCTTCCACGCGTTGGTGAGCGCGGCGGTCAGCGCATCGTGGTCGGGAAGCTTGTCGACCGCGAGCCCGGACAGCCGGGTGACCAGGTCGTTGCGCTGCTTGGCCGCGTCGCGCAGGTCGTTGCCCGCCTGGTCGAGGTTCTGACAGGCCTTGACGTCGGCGACCGCCCTGATCACCGAGCCGCGGCTGTTGCCGCTGTCGGCGAGAAGCTTGTCGAGCGCGACGGCCTGCGCCTTGGCGGCGTCGGTGCCGGACGCCGAGGAGTCCGTGGCCGGGCCGGTCGCCGAGACGTTCTTGCTGTTGTCGGTCTTGCCGTCGGTGCCGTTGCCGCCGCTGAGCAGGGCGCCCGCCCCGATGCCGAGGACGACGATGCCCACACCGACGGCCGCGATGAGCGGTACGCGCGAACGGGTACGGCCGCCGCCGTTGTCGTCGTACCCTCCGGCCGCCGGGCCCATGGGTGCGCCGGGCGCGCCCGGCGCGCCCGCCGCGTCGAACCTGGGCAGATGCTGGGTGGCCGGGGCGCCACCCGCGTCATGACGGAACAGGTTGTCGAACTCGGCCGGCGTCTGCCGGGCCCCGTACGGCGCCGGGCCCGGCTGTCCGGGTACGGGCGGAAGGTACTGCGTGGCCTGCGCGTCGGGGTGGGCAGCGGGCGGCAGTGCACCGGCGGCCGGGGCGTTCATCCGCCCGAGGAACCGCGTCGCGTCGTCCGCGGGCATCTCCGGCGGCAGCGCCCCCGGCCCCACCGGGGGGATGTACTGGGTCGCGCCCTCGTCGGCGCCGGCGGGAACGGGCGGGATGTACTGCGTCGCCCCTTCGTCGGGCGCGGCGGTCACCGGCGGGATGTACTGCGTGGCGCCCTCGTCGGCGGGCGGCAGGGGTGCGGAATGCAGGGTGTGCGGCAAGGGGTGTGCGCCCTGCTGGACGCCCTGTGCGCCCTGGGGCGCATGCTGCCCGTCCATGCCGTACGACGACGCCTGCGCACCCTCGGGCGGCAGCGGCTGTCCGGGCGCGGTCTGCGGCTGCTGCAGCGCCGGATCCCAGGACGGCTGCGTCCCCGGCTGCTCGGGCGCGCCCCAGGACTGTCCTGCGTCGGCGCCCCAGGTCTGGGTGTGCGGCGATATCTCGGCCGACTGCCCCGGGCCCCATGGCTGACCCCAGGCCTGGCCGCCTGCCGGGGCGGCCTGACCGTCGGGAGCGTCCGACGGGGGCGTACCGCGGCCGCCCGCCGGCACCGTGGAACCGTTCGCTCCGGCCGTCCGGCCCGGCAGCAGTGGCTCGCCGCCGTCGGAGGGCAGCACGATGCCTTCGTGCGCGGGGCGCGCCGAGGGCCCCTCGCCCTGTCCACTCTGCGTCACCGGGACTCCTACGAATGGGGGACTTTCGGAATCAGCGGCTCACGCTACCGGGTCCCCCGAGCGGCATGCCATGCAGCACTGGGCGTGATCTTGCCCCATGTGATTGCCGTAACAAAACGGCGACACAGATCGCTGTTTACGCCCTGCCTCGCACCTCCACCCGTCGCTCACCAGCTGTTGTCCAGGCGTTCACCCCCGCGTCCCAAAGGGGCGCGGGGCGCTGACAACATGCGGCTTCGCCGCGATGGGGGTGCCCCCTGTTCGAGCGAAGCCGAGAACTTGGGGGAGCGACCAGCCACAACCGACCGTCAGGCGAACGGATTGCCATCCGTCCCACGGCGCTGTCTCCGGGGCCCGGGGCGGAGCCCCGTGACGGCACCCCGCGCTCCCGCGGAGCGTCACGCCGCGGCGGCCAGATCCATCCGCGCCCCGAACTCCCGCACCACCGCCTCGTCCCGATACGGCTCCAACCGCTGCTGGAAGTCCTCCAGATACTCGGCACCACGATTGGATCGCAGCGTGCCGAGCAGTTCCACGGCCTTCAGAGCCGTGTGGCAGCCCTGCTCCACCTCCCGCTGCTGCACCTGCGCGGTGGCGAGCAGCACCAGGCCGATCGCCCGGCGCCGCGCCCGGGACTCGGGGTGCCCGGCGAGGGACTCCTCCGCGCGCCGCGCCGCCGCCTCGCCCTGCCCGAGGTCCCGGTGGCAGTGGGCCAGTTCGTCCGCCAGATATGCCTGGTCGAAGTGGGCGATCCACGCCGGGTCGTCCCCGGACGCGGGGTCGGCCGCTTCCAGCGCCGTGACCGCGCGCCCCGACGCGAACTGCGCCGCGCGCGCGTCGCCCATCAGAGCGTGCCCGCGCGCCTCGGCGGCGTGGAACATCGCCTCCGCGCGTGGTGTCACCCGTCCACGCGCCCCCTCCTGGGCCGCGCGCGCCAACTGCGCGATCTCGCGCGGGTTTCCGAGCTGTGCCGCGAGGTGGCTCATGGAGGCGGCCAGTACATAACCGCCGTACCCCCGGTCGCCCGCCGCCTGGGCGAGCCGCAGCGCCTGGATGTAGTACCGCTGGGCGAGCCCGGGCTGCCCGGTGTCCACGGCCATGTACCCGGCGAGTTCCGTCAACCGTGCGACGGCGGCGAAGAGTTCACGCCCCACGGCCTCCCGGTACGAGCCCGCCAGCAGCCCGGAGACGACGCTGTTGAGGTAGTGCACGACGACCGGGCGGACATGCCCGCTGCCGTACTGGTGGTCCAGCTCGACCAGCGCCTGGGTCATCGCGCGCACCGCCGCCACGTCCGACGTCCCGACCCGCGGCCCCGCCGACCGTGAGACCTGCGGGTCCGGCCCGGAGATCAGCCAGTCACGGCTCGGCTCGACGAGTGCCGACGCGGCGACCGACGAGCCGGACAGGAAGTCCCGGCGGCCGACGTCGCTGCGCCACAGCTCGCAGACCTGCTCGATCGCGCCGAGCACCGTCGGCGAGAACTGCAGGCCCACGCCCGAGGCGAGGTTCTTGCCGTTGGCCATGCCGATCTCGTCGATCGTGACCGTACGTCCCAGCTTGCGGCCGAGCGCCTCGGCGATGATCGCCGGAGCCCGGCCCCGCGGCTGCTGTCCGCGCAGCCAGCGGGCCACGGACGTCTTGTCGTAGCGCAGATCGAGGCCGTGTTCCGCGCCGCACATGTTGACCCGGCGGGCGAGCCCCGCGTTGGAGCAGCCCGCTTCCTGAATGAGCGCCTGCAGTCGTTCGTTCGGCTGCCGCGCGACGAGAGGCCTTGCGGCCATGACGTACCCCCTGCTTCATGGCTCGGTTCGCCGCGTGGCTGCGGTGCCTGCCCACGCACCGAGTTGACGTGTCTTCAGCGACCGGACCCCCCGAAGCACCTTCCCGTGCACCGAAAAGATCCGGCCTTGAAGATCAATGCCCAGTGGACATACCTCTAATGCGAGACATACGAGGATTGCGGGGGTAAAAGCTGATGCCGTACCCCACACGTGGTTACCCAGCCCCCGCTGCCGATCCTCTTGCGCGCCCCCATCCGTGCTTCCATGCGCCCCGCCCGCGAAATCGGTGCTCCTCCCCGCGCATGTGGGATAAAAAGGACATGCCCAAAAACCATTCCTGGAACGGGGAATGGCGGCGGACAAGCGGGCGTAACCCCCGGTGACGGCTAGAGTTGAGTTCATCGTGGAAGAGACCATCGCGGGCCCTGAAGCTGCCCACATCCCGAAGCAGCGCGGCGATTCACTCCCGGAAGCCGCTGCACGTTACGCCGAGGAACGCCACTGGGACGTGTTCCCCGGGACCTGGCTGGAGGCCGTCGACGGGGTGCACCGCTGCTCCTGCGGCCGGCCCGAGTGCCCCATGCCGGGCGCGCATCCGGCACGGGACGACTGGTCGACGCAGGCGACCGGCAGTGCGACCGTCGCGCGCCGTCTGTGGTCCAAGCAGCCGACCGCCTCGATCCTGATGCCCACCGGGCGCACGTTCGACGCGATCGACGTGCCGGAGACCGCCGGTTTCCTGGCGCTCGCGCGTATGGAGCGCATGGAGCTGACGCTCGGGCCGGTGACGCTGACGCCGGACCGGCGCATGCAGTTCTTCGTGCTTCCGGGCGCCTCGGCGAAGGTCACCGACCTGGTGCGCAATCTGGGCTGGTCGCCCGCCTCCCTCGATCTGGTCACCCTGGGCGAAGGCGCGTATGTGGCTGCGCCGCCCACGCGGTACGGGTCACGGGGGGCCGTGCAGTGGGCCTGCCGGCCCACGCCCGCGAATCGATGGCTGCCGGATGCGGAGGAATTGATCTCGCCCTTGGCTTATGCGTGCGGTAGGGATCGGTAGCCGTTCGCGGTTGTGTCCGCCTGGTTCTTGCGGTTTGGCGGCTGCGGGTCGTGTGTGGTTGCTCGCTCCCCCAAGTTCTCGGCTTCGCTCGAACAGGGGGCACCCCCATCGCGGCGGAGCCGCATGATGTCAACGTCCGACGCCCCTTTCGGGGCGCTCCTCGCACCGTAGGGTTCTCACATGACCGAAGGTGCAGAAGCTGGTGTCGCCGCCGTACGGGTGCAGGGGCTCTGGAAGCGGTTCGGGGAACAGGTCGCCGTCGCCGGAGTCGATCTGGAGTTGCCCGCCGGGCGGTTCATCGGGCTCGTCGGGCCGAACGGGGCCGGGAAAACCACCACCCTGTCCATGGTCACCGGGCTGCTGAGACCCGACCGGGGCACCGTCGAGGTCGTCGGCCGTGACGTGTGGCGCGACCCGGTCGAGGTCAAGGCCCGCATCGGCGTCCTGCCCGAGGGGCTCCGGCTCTTCGAGCGCCTCTCCGGGCGTGAACTCCTCGCGTACTCGGGCAGGTTGCGCGGACTGCCCGGCGCCGAGGTCGACAAGCGGGCCTCCCAGCTCCTCGACGTCCTCGATCTGGCGGGCGCCCAGCACAAGCTCGTCGTCGACTACTCGACCGGCATGCGCAAGAAGATCGGGCTCGCCGCCGCCCTCCTCCACAACCCCGAAGTCCTCTTCCTCGACGAGCCGTTCGAGGGCGTCGACCCGGTCTCCGCACAGACCATCCGCGGCGTCCTGGAGCGGTACACCGCCTCCGGCGCCACCGTCGTCTTCTCCTCCCACGTCATGGAGCTGGTCGAGTCGCTGTGCGACTGGGTGGCGGTCATGGCCGCGGGGCGCATCCGCGCGCACGGCCCGCTCGCCGACGTACGCGGCAGCGCCCCCACCCTCCAACAAGCCTTCCTCGAACTGGTCGGCGCGCGCGGCCGTACCGCCGGCACCGATCTCGACTGGCTCGGCGGCGGCGCCCGATGAGCGCCCTCACCGGCGTCGTCGTACAGCTCAAGCTGTCCCTGCTGCGCAACGGACTGCGGCAGTCCGCCGGGCGGCGGGCCGCGTACGTCGCGTCCGTCGTCGTCGTGCTCCTCATCGCCGCCCTGCAGCTGATCGGTCTGATCGCCCTGCGCGGCAACGCGCACGCCGCCACCGTCGCGGTACTGGGCGCCGCGATCCTGGCGCTCGGCTGGGCCGTGCTGCCGCTGTTCTTCCCCAGCGGGGACGAGACGCTCGACCCGACCCGCCTGGTGATGCTGCCGCTGCGCCCGGGACCCCTCGTACGGGCCCTGCTGACGGCGTCCCTGGTCGGCATCGGCCCCCTGTTCACCCTCTGTCTGTTCACCGGTTCGGTGATCGCCGTGGCACCCGGCGCGGCCGCGTACGGCACCGCCGTCGTCGCCGTCGTGCTCGCGCTGCTGATCTGCGTGGCGCTCGCGCGGGCGGTCGCCGCCGCCAACATCCGGCTGCTGACCAGCCGCAAGGGCCGTGACCTGGCAGTCCTGAGCGGACTCGTCGTCGCGGTCGGCGCACAGCTCGTCAACTTCGGCGCGCAGCGGCTGGGGTCGGCCGGG
This sequence comes from Streptomyces sp. NPDC001634, assembly GCF_040298185.1. Lineage (NCBI taxonomy): Bacteria > Bacillati > Actinomycetota > Actinomycetes > Kitasatosporales > Streptomycetaceae > Streptomyces > Streptomyces sp. NPDC001634. The sequence continues at coordinate 6,083 of NZ_JBEOZU010000092.1, forward strand.
CTGTCCCGGCTCGACCCGGTGGGCGAGGTGCTGCGCTGGGTGCCGCCCGGATCCGCGATCGGCGCGGTCGACTCCGTGAGCAAGGGCTCGTACGGCATCGCGGCCGCCCAACTCGCGCTGAGCGCGGCGGCGTCGGCGGGCCTGCTCACCCTGTGGTCACGCAGCCTGACGAAACTGATGACCGCGCCGGACCAGTCCACGCTCCAGGCCGCCGAACCGGGCTCCCGGGAGCGCGCCTCGTCGGGCCTGTCCCGGCTGCTGCCCGCGGGCCGCACCGGCACGGTGATGGAGCGCAGCCTGCGCTATGTGTGGCGCGACCCCAAGACCAAGGCCGCATGGGTGACCTCGCTCGCGATCGGGCTCATCGTGCCCGTCTTCAACGCCCTCCAGGGCACCGGCTCGATCTATTTCGCCTGCTTCGCGGCCGGAATGCTCGGCATCCAGATGTACAACCAGTTCGGTCAGGACACTTCCGCGTTCTGGATGGTCGCGATGACCATCTCGTCGCCCAGGGACGCGTACGCCGAACTGCGCGGCCGGGCACTGGCGCTGCTCCTGATCACGCTGCCGTACGCCACCCTCGTCACCGTCGTGACGACCGCCCTGCTCGGCGCCTGGCCGAAACTGCCCGAGGTGCTCGGGCTGTCCTTCGCCCTGCTCGGCGCGATGCTGGCCACGGGCGCCTGGACCTCGGCCCGCTTCCCGTACTCGATACCGCAGGAGGGCTACAAGAACGTGGCCCCCGGTCAGGCGGGGCTCGCCTGGATCTCCATCTTCGGCGGCATGGTCTCGGCGGCCCTGCTGGCCTCGCCCGTGATCACGGCGACGATCTGGCTGAACGTCGCCGCGGGCGGGGACGAGTGGACCTGGCTGCTGCTCCCCGCGGGCGCCGCGTACGGCGCACTGATCACGTTCCTCGGCCTCCGGCTTGCGGCACCGCGCACGGCAGGACGGCTGCCGGAGATCCTGGGGGCGGTCAGCAAGGGCTAGCGGGCCGGACAAGGGTTGGTGGGCCGGACAAGGGCTGATGGGCCGGAAGGGACGGAAACCCGGGGTGCAACGATTTCGTCCAATCTTTTGGGAAGCATATGTGGGCTGTGTCACGTTCCAGTTGAATGATTGCGAGTGAGCGGACGAACGCGCCGTACGTGCGGACGCAGCAGCCTGCAGGGGGTTCAGGTGAGTGCTTCCCGGCGTAGTGGGACCACGGACGAACTGGGGCCCGGTGAGCCCGAGCGGGATGGTGCGGATCTTCTTGCCGCCCTCCTCGACGGAATGGACGCCGCCCTGTGCGCCTTCGACGCCCACGGGGTCGTGACCCACTGGAACCGGGAGGCCGAACGGATCCTCGGGTGGTCGGCGGCCGAGGCCGTGGGCCGGCGCGGGTTCGCCGGGTGGGCCGTACGGACCGCCGACGCCGCGGAGGTCGAGGCGCGGCTGATGTCCGCGATGGAGGCCCCGGGACGGCAGGTGCACGAGTTCGCGCTGCTCACCAAGGAGGGCGGGCGGGTGCTCGTACGGACCCAGTCCGCGGCTGTGCGGGGGCCCGGCGGGAAGCCGGCCGGGGTCTACTGCGCCTTCAGCGAGGTCCACGCGCAGATCGATCTGGAGCGGTCCATCGCACTGAGCGAGGCCCTGTTCGAGGACGCGAGCTGGGGTGTCGTGGTCGTGGACGCGGATCTGCGTCCCGCCGTCGTCAACGCCCACGCGGCCCGCGCGCTCGGCATCGGACGTACGGCCGTGCTCGGGCGGCCCCTCGGGGATCTGCTCTCCCGGGGCGTCGAGGAGCTGGAGAGCGCGCTGACCCATGTGCTCGCCGAGGGCGCTCCGCCCGCCCCCGCGGAGATGTGGGTGAGCGTGCGGACCGCGGAGGGCGAGACGCGGCGGTGCTGGCGCAGCGGGTTTCTGAGGCTGTCCTCGCCGCTCGCGGAAGAACCGGTTCCGCTGGGCGTCGGGTGGCTGTTCCAGGACGTCACCGAGGCCAAGCAGAGCGAGCAGGAGGCGGCGCTGCTGCGTTTCCGCTCCAACCAGCTGCATCGCGCCGCGCGGGCGGCCGCCGAGTGCGAGGACCCGGGCGAGGCGGCCACCGTCCATCTGGACTTCGCACTCGCCGGGTTCGCCGACCATGCGCTGATCGACCGGGTGGCGGGCGGCTCGGTGGCGGACGGCGAGGGACCGGTACGACTGGTACGGGCCGCCGAGACACCGTCCGGCGCGCCCGGGCCCAGCGTGCTCGCCGGGAAGGCGGGGCTGCCCGTGCGGTACAGGGAGGGACATCCGGCCCTGCAGTGCGTGGAGCGCGCGGGGCCCGTACGGGCGAGTGCGGGCGCCGCCGACCCGGAGAAGGCGCGCGAGTGGGCACTCGCCCGGCAGTGGCCCGCCGACGCGGTGCACGCACTGTGCGCGGTACTGCGCAGCCGGGGGCGGACGCTGGGGGTCGTCACGTTTCTGCGGGGCGCCGGGCGCAGCCAGTTCGAACGGGCCGACGCCGTGTACGCGGAGGACGTGGCGGTGCGGATCGCTGCCGCGTTGGATCTGGCGGACTTGGTGAAGCCGACGACTGACATGTAGGCGCCGGAGGTGCAGGCACCCGGCGGTGCAGGCGCCCGGCGGTACAAGATCCGTTCGCTACGCCTGGTGGTAGAAGATCCGGTCGGCGTATTCCCGGAACACGCGGGCGTTCCACTCATGGCCGCCGTCGACGTTCCCCGACCGCAGCAGGGGCGGTTCGATGCCGCGGTCCGCGAGGGCGCCCGCGGCCGTGGCCATGACCGCCTGGAGCAGAGCCGTGGTGACGACCGTGGAGGCGGGGGCGAAGGGGGCCTCGATGGTGTCGAGGGTGAGCTCGGCATCGCCCAGCGAGATCTTGGAGTCGAGGACGATGTCGCAGTGGTCCTTGAGGTACGTACCGGAGGCGTGCCGAGACTTCGTCTCCGCGGCGTACGCCACCGACGTCACCCCGATGACCTTGACGCCGAGCGCGCGGGCGCTCATCGCCATCTCCACGGGCAGCGCGTTGCGGCCGGACAGGGAGATGATCACCAGGAGGTCGCCGGAGCGGAGAGGGCTGGCGTCGACGACGGCGCTCGCCAGGCCGTCGACCCGCTCCAGCGCGGAGCCCAGCGTCGCCGGCATGACGTCCACGCCGACTGCCCCGGGCACCGGGAGCAGGTTCATCAGGGCGAGGCCGCCCGCACGGTAGACGAGGTCCTGCGCGGCCAGCGAGGAGTGCCCGGCGCCGAAGGCGAACAGCCGGCCGCCGGAGACGACGGTGTCCGCGATCAGCGTGCCGGCCGCCGCGATCGACTCCGCCTCCTCGTCCCGCACGCGCTGCAGCAGCCCGATCGCCGCGTCGAAGAACCGCCCGGCCGGCTCGCTCCCGCCCTGCGGCTCTCCGCCCCTCGGCTCCTCGCTCATCGGCGACGCCCCTTCGAAGTCTCGCTGTTCGGTTCGCGACGGACGGCGACCACGGTGCCACGCCGACCACGCACCGGCGCCCATGACGGCCCGTGTCGCGGATCACGTTGCGGTCTGGACCAGTCCAATGTCAATACGGCCCCGATCCCTCCTCCGGCCGGTTGCGGTGTGCCGGGCTCCGGGTGCCGACGTCCCGCTGCCACCGCGGACCGGCCCGGCGCTCGTAACCCTGTGGTTTCATCGCCGCGCCCCGCTTGTCAGTGGGATGCGTCAGAATTGAATGCAGGGCCAGCGCACACGCCGGTGAGCCGTCGAGCCTCCGGCAGATCTCATCGAGGGGCACGTATGTCCGGACTGATCGACACCACGGAGATGTATCTCCGCACCATCCTCGAGCTGGAGGAGGAAGGTGTGGTCCCCATGCGCGCCCGCATCGCCGAGCGGCTCGACCAGAGCGGCCCGACGGTCAGCCAGACGGTGGCGCGGATGGAGCGCGACGGTCTGGTGTCGGTCGCCGCGGACCGTCACCTCGAGTTCACGGACGAGGGCCGCCGCCTCGCCACCCGCGTGATGCGCAAGCACCGTCTCGCCGAGTGCCTGCTGGTCGACGTGATCGGTCTCGAGTGGGAGCAGGTGCACGCCGAGGCGTGTCGCTGGGAGCACGTGATGAGCGAGGCGGTCGAGCGCCGCGTCCTGGAGCTGCTGCGCCACCCCACCGAGTCGCCGTACGGCAACCCGATCCCGGGCCTGGAGGAGCTGGGCGAGAAGGACGGCGCGAACCCGTTCCTGGACGAGGGCATGGTGTCGCTGGCCGAGCTGGACCCCGGCACGGACGGCAAGACCGTCGTCGTACGGCGCATCGGCGAGCCCATCCAGACCGACGCGCAGCTGATGTACACGCTGCGGCGGGCGGGCGTGCAGCCCGGCTCGGTGGTCAGCGTGACGGAGTCCGCGGGCGGCGTCCTGGTCGGCAGCGGCGGCGAGGCCGCCGAGCTGGAGTCCGAGATCGCGTCGCACGTCTTCGTGGCCAAGCGCTAGGCGCATTCGTGGCCAAGCGCTAGGCGCATTCGTGGCCAAGCGCTAGGCGCACGTCCTCCTGGGCCGGGCGCCGGCGCACACCCTCGCGTTCCGTCAACCCCTGTGACTCCAGGGGCAGTTGGGGCGATTCCGCAATCCCGCCGAATTCAAGATTCAGTGCGCGGAATCGCAGCGCTCGGGTCGTTCGCATGCGAGGCTGTCGCGTGAGGCATATGACCTGAGGGCTCTTGGCCGGGATGTGACAGCGATGTCACCTGGTCAGGGAAGGGGCGGGAGGATGTGCCGCAGTTGTGGGAAGGGCCCCGGCGCCGTAGAGCGCCGGGGCCTGTCCTCCCCTGTTCTGACCCGGAGCCCCGAGCTCTCAGGGTCATCCCCCTCGGACCGTTTTTCCCCGAGCGGTCCGCCTCCCGCAGAAGATCTCCCCACGCAGGACACGGCCAATCCTCGAGGGGGGTCACTCGAAGGTGGGGTGTTGGCACCGAAAAAGGCATTTTCGAATAGTTATTCGATAGCGTGGGGGTGACGGTCCCACGGGACCGTGCGCTGTAACAGCTGTAACAACAGGCGTGACCAGCAACTGAGCCAACAACAGGCACCACCGCACGACGGCAACACCCAGCGACAGCGGTGACCAGCAGGAGCAGCAGTAGGACAGCGGCAGTACGACGAGCGCGTGGACCAGCCGCTCGAAGCGGGAGCGAGCGGTCCGAGCGGAGCAGGGGGGTGCCAGAACGATGGTGCGGCGCATCGACGTGACCGGAGCGGGCGGCGTACGCCTCGCCGCCTGGGAGTTCGCGGATCCTCCCAAGACCGTGGAGACGGAGCGGGCGCCGGGTGTGCTGTTACTGCACGGCCTCATGGGCCGCGCCTCGCACTGGGCGTCCACCGCCCGCCGGCTCTCCGAGCGGCACCGCGCCGTCGCACTCGACCAGCGCGGCCACGGCCAGAGCGAGAAGCCGCCCGAGGGCGAGTACACCCGTGAGGCCTACATCGACGACGCTGAGGCCGCCCTCGAACAGCTCGGCCTCGCCCCGGCCGTCCTCATCGGCCACGCCATGGGCGCCCTGACCGCCTGGCAGCTCGCCGCCAAGCGCCCCGACCTGGTCCAGGGCCTGATCATCTGCGATATGCGGGCCTCCGCGCTCGGCGCCGCCTCGCAGCGCGAATGGGAGAACTGGTTCAAGTCCTGGCCCCTCCCCTTCGCCACCCTCGCCGACGTCCGCAAGTGGTTCGGCGAGGACGACCCCTGGGTGGAACGCCCGAACCCGGCCCGCGGCGAGTTCTACGCCGAGGTGATGGCCGAGTCCGAGGACGGCTGGCGCCCCGTCTTCGAACCCGAACAGATGCTGAAGTCCCGCCAGACCTGGGTCTACGACGCGCACTGGGAGGAGCTGGCGCAGGTGCAGTGCCCGGCCCTGGTCGTACGCGGCCTGGACGGCGAGCTGGGCCGCGCGGAGGCCCAGGAAATGGTCCGCGTCCTGCCCCACGGCCAGTACGCGGAGGTCGCCGACGCCGGCCACCTCGTCCACTACGACCAGCCGGAGGCATGGCGCGCGGCGATCGAGCCGTTTCTGGACCGGGTGCTCACGCCGTGAAGACCGGCCGGAACCCCGCCCCGTCAATATCTCGAATATCTCGAAAAACCTGTTGATTGCCTTCCGACCGCTTCTTAGGGTGTGGCTTACACGAGAAGGGAGGTGGTTCGGCAGATGTATGAAAACCGGACGCGTGAGGTGGCTGCGGGCTAGCGGCTCGCCACCACACCCAGTGCGGTGCCGGACCAGCGCGCGATAGGAGCGCGCAGCCGGCCCAATCCCAGCAGTCACCCGACCCGCGAGCTCGCCGGTACGTCCGGCCGGCTTCTCCGTCGTCAGGCGGAGGACCCGAGCTCGCGGGTCGTCTGCGTGTACGGCGCGGTTTTCAGGGACTGAGCCGTTCCACCCGCCACGTGCCGTCCGGCTGAGCCACATAGCGGAGGCGGTCGTGGAGGCGGTTTGCACGGCCCTGCCAGAACTCGACCGTCCGGGGGGCGATGCGGAAGCCGCCCCAGTTCGGCGGGACCGGGACCTGGGAGCACTCGGGGTAGCGGGCGCTGAGCTCTTCGTAGGACGCGTCCAGTTCGGTGCGGGAGAAGATGACCGAGGACTGGGCGCTGGCCCAGGCGCCGAGCTGGGAGCCGTGCGGGCGGGTGCGGAAGTAGGCGGCCGTCTCGTCGCGGCCGGTGCGGCGGGCGGTGCCGGTGACGATCACCTGGCGGGCCATCGGGTGCCAGGGGAAGAGCAGCGAGACGTACGGGTTGGCCGCCAGGTCCTGGGCCTTGCGGGAGTCGTAGTTGGTGTAGAAGACGAAGCCCTGTTCGTCGTACTGCTTCATCAGGACGGTGCGCGAGCTGGGGCGCCCCTCCGCATCCGCCGTGGAGACGATCATCGCGTTCGGCTCGTAGATCATTCCCGCCACGGAGGCCTGCGCGGCCTGTTTGAACCAGCGGGCGAACTGGTCCATGGGGTGGGCGGCAAGGGAGGACTCGTCGAGTCCCTCGGCTCGGTAGTGGGCGCGCATTTCGGCGGGGTCGGCGGCCAGGTCCTCGGCGGGGCCTTCGGCCGCGCGTTCGACGATGGATTCGAGGACCGGCTCCGCACTGGATTTGGCGGAGGGATGGGCGGGGGGCGGGGAGGGGCGTTCAGCTGCGGGTTCGGGTGCGGGTTCGTCCGGGTAGCGGTCGGTCACGTCGTCATCTTGCCGTACCCATCGAAGGCCTTGGGCCCTTGTGAACACAGGGCCCTTCGCGAGGTGTGGTTCATCACTGCGTGGCACTGAGTGCCGCATCCTCTCCCCAAAGGTGGCACTCGGGGATATCGTGCTGATGCCGTTCGGATTGGGTGAGCACCTACCGTTCGGGGCATCACCGGGGTGACCGTTTTGGACCGCGAGTTTTCGAGAACGACCGTCAGGGACCGCGGAACCGGGCGTCGAACCCCTTCCCACCGGCTGAAGTCCGTCGCCCGATCCCGTCCCACCGGGCCCGCGGACCAGGGCCGGCGGGAAATCCCCCACAGACCACATCCGCCGCACAGATCACGAGGAGCCGCCTGATGTCCGACTTCGTACCCGGGCTCGAAGGAGTCATCGCGTTCGAGACGGAGATCGCCGAACCGGACAAGGAGGGCGGCGCCCTCCGGTACCGGGGTGTCGACATCGAGGAACTGGTCGGCCACGTCTCGTTCGGCAATGTGTGGGGGCTGCTCGTCGACGGTGCGTTCAACCCCGGACTGCCGCCCGCCGAGCCGTTCCCGATCCCGGTGCACTCGGGTGACATCCGGGTGGACGTGCAGTCGGCGCTCGCCATGCTCGCCCCGGTGTGGGGCCTGAAACCGCTGCTCGACATCGACGCCGAGCAGGCCCGCGACGATCTGGCCCGCGCTGCCGTCATGGCCCTGTCGTACGTCGCCCAGTCGGCCCGCGGCCAGGGCCTGCCGATGGTGCCGCAGCGCGAGATCGACAAGGCGCACTCCGTCGTGGAGCGGTTCATGATCCGCTGGCGGGGTGAGCCCGACCCGAAGCACGTCGCGGCCGTCGACGCCTACTGGACGTCGGCCGCCGAGCACGGCATGAACGCCTCCACGTTCACGGCGCGGGTCATCGCGTCCACGGGCGCGGATGTGGCAGCCGCCCTGTCCGGTGCCGTGGGTGCCATGTCGGGGCCGCTGCACGGCGGTGCGCCCTCGCGTGTCCTCGGCATGATCGAGGAGATCGAGCGCACCGGTGACGCGGAGGCCTATGTGAAGCAGGCCCTCGACAAGGGCGAGCGGCTGATGGGCTTCGGGCACCGGGTGTACCGCGCCGAGGACCCGCGGGCGCGCGTGCTGCGCCGCACCGCCCGCGAGCTGGGTGCTCCGCGCTTCGAGATCGCGGAGGCGCTGGAGAAGGCGGCCCTGGAGGAGCTGCACAACCGCCGCCCCGACCGCGTCCTCGCCACGAACGTCGAGTTCTGGGCGGCGATCGTCCTGGACTTCGCCGAGGTCCCGGCGCACATGTTCACCTCGATGTTCACGTGCGCCCGTACGGCCGGCTGGTCCGCGCACATTCTGGAGCAGAAGCGGACGGGACGGCTGGTGCGGCCGTCTGCGCGTTATGTCGGCCCGGGTCCGCGCAGCCCTCAGGAGGTCGAGGGGTACGCGGACATCGCCCACTGAGCGCTTCGCGGGAGACGGTGGGGAACTGCGGGTCCGTTGTGGCTTGTCGCTCCCCCAAGTTCTCGGCTTCGCTCGAACAGGGGGCACCCCCATCGCGGCGGAGCCGCAGGTCGACGCGGTCCCGCGCCCCTGAAAAGCGGGCGCTTCGCGCCCTGCTTTTCATGCAGGCGTCAGCAAGTCCGCGTGATGCCGTTCCGCCACCAATGGGTGTGCCCTCAGCTTGCCCTTCAACTCGTTGTAGCCGTACTCGGCGAACAAGGGATTCGCCGGGTCGTCGGTGATGCCGGGTGCGGTGGAGGCGTGCGGGAAGGGCAGTGGTTCGATGCGGGCGTCCAGGCGCGGGTTGTAGAAGAACGGGACGGAGAACCGCTCGGTGGCGCCGGGCGGGCTGACGACCCGGTGGTTGGTGGCGATCAGGTAGCCGTTGGTCGCCACCTCCAGCAGTTCGCCGAGGTTGACCACGAACGCTCCCTCCAGCGGCGGCACGTCGTGGAAGAGCCCGTCCTCGCGCTGTACCTGGAGCCCGCCGATCCGGTCCTGGAGCAGCAGGGTCAGGAAGCCGTAGTCCTTGTGCGCGCCGACGCCCTGGTCCGCGCCGTCGCCCGCGCTGCCGGGGTAGCGCACGAGCTTGAGGTGCGGGTGGGCGCGGTCGCCGAAGACCGGGTCGTAGAAGTCGGCGGGTGCGCCGATGGCGGCGAGGAGTTCGTGCAGCAGCCGCTGGGTGACGCCGCTGAGCCGGTCGATCCAGGCCAGCGCGGCGGTGCGCAGCTCGGGGAGGGCGGCGGGCCACTGGTTGGGGCCCTCCAGCCACCAGTAGGCGGGCTCGTCCGGGCCGGGTGTCCGGGCGGGCCGTTCCGCGCCTATGTCGAGCTGGTCGCGCCAGTCGCGGGCGCCGCCAGTGCGTTCGTCGCCGGTGCGGGTGTAGCCGCGGAAGTGGGGCGAGTTCACGTTGTCGAGGGCGAGGCGGTCGGCCTCGGGGAGCGCGAAGAAGGCGTGCATGGCGCCGAGCAGGGCGTCGGTCTCGGCGCGGGTGACGCCGTGCCCGACGAGCTGGAAGAAGCCCACGTCGTGGGCGGCGCTGTGGAGCTGTGCGTGCAGCAGCTTCCGGGCCTCGGGGCCTCGGTCGGCCGCGGAGAGGTCGATGATCGGGAGTTGGTCGTGCGACGGGTTCGTCATGGGATGCGTCCGCAGGGTGTACGGGGGCACGGGCAGCCGCCAGCGGTGGGGCGGGGCCCGGGAGCCACAGGTGAGGAAGGGGAGAGTAAAGAGAGAGAAAGGGGCTGGGTCAGGCGGAAAGCCGACAGCCCATGCTCGTGACGCGCACGTAGTCCACGTGTCGGCGTCGGACGAGCATCGGAAGCATGGGGCAAGAGTACTGCGGGTCGCGCGGTGCGTATGTGTCCGGCTTCACAGCGTCGCGACGGCCGCCGCGCGGGTGCCGCCTCACCCCGTCCTCTCCGGTCCCGGGCGGTCCCGGGCAGCCTCTCAGCCCAGCGCCTCCTCCAGCAGCGCCGCCCACTGCGTCACCACCCGCTCGCGGCGGCCGCCGTCGTCGGTGAGGAGGTTGGCGAGGCCCAGGCCGCGGGCCATGTCCAGCAGGCCCTGGACCGTCTCGCGGACGCCGGGCCGGGACTCGTCGGCGCCGAGGAGGTCGACGGCGATGCGGTGGGTCTCGCGGCCGACGCGCGCCTCCAGTTCCGTCACGCGCGGGCGCAGCTGCTCCTCGTTGGAGGCGGCCACCCACAGGTGCAGGGCGGCCCGGAACAGTGGCCCGGTGTACAGGTCGACGAGGGCCGTGACGACCGCGCGGCGGTCGGCGGCGCCCTGCGGGAACAGGGCCCGTATCGCCGTGGAGCGCTCCTCGGCGACATACTCGACGGCCGCCGTGAACAGGTCCTCGCGGGTGGGGAAGTGGTGCTGGGCCGCGCCCCGGGAGACCCCGGCGCGTTCGGCGACGACCAGGACCGTGGAGCCCGCCCAGCCGTGTTCGGCGAGGCAGGCCACGGCGGCCTCCAGGAGCCGCTGCCGGGTGGCCCGGCTGCGGTCCTGCTTGGGGACGCGTTCGACCGTGGTCGGGGCAGGAGGCACCCCTGTCGCGCTCACACCACCCATGCGGGATCCCGTCGTTCGAGGAAGGCTGTCATCCCCTCGCGGGCCTGCGGGGAGGAGAACAGCCGGGCCGAGAGCGCGGTCAGGTCGGCCGCGTCCCGGTCGAAGGTCTCCAGCACAGTAGCCGTGAGCAGTTGTTTGGTCTCCGCCAGGCCCTGGGGCGAGGCCCGGCGCAGTCCGTCGAGCACGGGTGCGAGCACCGCGTCGACGTCGTCGCCCGCCACGGTGAGCAGCCCGGTGCGTACGGCCTCGGCGGCGTCGAAGCGTTCGCCGGTCAGGTAGTAGCGGGCGAGGGCGCGGGGGTCGGTGCGCGGCAGCAGGGGCAGGGAGATGACGGCGGGGGCGACACCGATGCGTACTTCGGTGAAGGCGAAGGTGGCCGCGGCGGAGGCGGCCGCGATGTCGCAGGCGCCCAGAAGGCCCAGGCCTCCCGCCCGGACGTGCCCGGTCACCCGGGCGACGACGGGTTTGCGCAGTTCGACGATCTGCCGCAGCAGCCCGACCAGCCCCTCCGGGTGGGGAGGGTCGCGCAGATCGGCGCCCGCGCAGAAGGTGTTCCCGGTGTGGGTGAGGACGACGGCACGTACGTCGCGGTCCTTTGCGCAGCAGGTCAGCGCGTCCGTCAGTCCGGCGACGAGTGCGGCCGAGAGGGCGTTGCGGTTGCCGGGCGAGTCGAGGGTGAGGGTGGTGATGCCGCGGTCGTGCGCGGTCCGTACGGGTTCGGTCACGTCCGCTCCCTGAGCTGCCGGCGGAGGATCTTCCCGGAGGCGGCCCGGGGCACTCCGTCGATGAAGGTGACGTTCCGGATGCGTTTGTAGGGGGCGACGCGTTCGGCGACGTACATCATGACCTCTCCCTCGGAGAGGTCGTCCGCTTCGGTCTGGCGCACCACGAAAGCGTGCGGAACCTCGTTGTTGTCGTCGTTGTAGACGCCGACGACGGCGGCGTCCGCGATCTTCGGGTGGGTGAGCAGGAGGGCCTCCAGTTCTGCCGGGGCCACCTGGAAGCCCTTGTACTTGATGAGTTCCTTGACACGGTCGACGACGAACAGCCAGCCGTCGGCGTCGACATGGCCGACGTCCCCGGTGTGCAGCCAGCCGTCCCGGTCGATCATCGCGTCGGTCGCCCCGGGCTGTCCCAGGTAGCCCTTCATCACCTGGGGGCCGCGGATGGCGATCTCGCCGGGTTCGCCGACGCCGAGGTCCTTGTCGGGGTCGTCCAGGGAGAGGATGCGCATCTCGGTGCCCGCGATGAGCTTGCCGACCGTCCCGGCGGGCGCGTTCTGCGCGTTCAGGGGGACGACGTGGGTGCCGGGCGACAGCTCGGTCATGCCGTAGGCCTGGCCGATCGGCGGTACCCCCAGCCGCTGCGAGCAGGCCGTCGCCAGATCGGCGTCCAGGGGCGCGGCGGCGGAGATGACGTACTTCAGGGACGACAGGTCGTACCCCTCGACCAATGGGTGCTTGGCCAGCGCGAGGACGACGGGCGGGGCGACGTACAGCCCTGTGATGCGGTGCTTCTCGATGGCCGCGAGGAACGTCTCCAGGTCGAAGCGGGGCAGTACGACGACCGTGGCGCCCAGCCTGAGGGGCGCGTTCATGAGGGCGGTCAGCCCGTAGATGTGGAAGAACGGCAGCACGGCGAGGATACGGTCGCCGGGGCGGGCCGCCACCAGGGGTTCGAGCTGCGCGAGGTTCGTGGCGATCGAACGGTGGGTGAGCATCACGCCCTTGGGGATGCCGGTGGTCCCCGACGAGTACGGGAGGGCCGCTATGTCCTCCGCCGGGTCTATCTCCACCTGGGGTTCGGGCGCGGTCGTGGCCAGCATGTCGATGAGCGAGCGGTGGCCGGACGCGCTGTCGCAGACGAAGATCTCCCGCACGCCGCCCGCGCGTTCGGCTGCCGTGCGCGCCGTCTCCAGGAGCGGTGACACGGTGACGATCCAGCGGGCGGCCGAGTCGCGCAGCTGCTTGGCGAACTCGTCGGCCGTGGCGAGCGGGTGCACGGTCGTGACCGACGCCCCCGCGCGCGTGGCGGCGTAGAAGGCGGTCGGGAAGGCGATCGTGTTGGGGCTGTGCAGGGCGAGTACGTCGCCCTTGCGGACGCCCGCGTCAGCGAAGGCGGCGGCCAGCCGCCGGTGGAACCGGTCCAGCTGTTCGTACGTGAGGGTGGTGCCGTCCACACCGTCGATCAGGGCGGGCAGCTCACCGAACTCGGCGGCCCGGCCCAGGACCGCCTCGTGGATGGGGAGTTCGACGGCCGGGACGTCTGCGTACTGGCTTCGGAACACGGTTCCTCCTCGTACGGCTCTGTACGGCTGCGGTGCGACTGCCGAGGGCTAGTACGACTTCGGCAGGCCCAGGGTCTGGTGGGAGACGTAGTTGAGAATCATCTCCCGGCTGACCGGTGCGATACGAGACACGCGCGCGGCCGTGATGAGGGAGGCGAGCCCGAACTCGCGCGTGAGCCCGTTGCCGCCGAGGGTGTGCACGGCCTGGTCGACGGCCTTCACACAGGCCTCCCCGGCCGCGTACTTGGCCATGTTGGCGGCCTCTCCGGCACCGACGTCGTCCCCGGAGTCGTACAGGAAGGCGGCCTTCTGCATCATCAGGCGGGCCAGTTCGAGCTCGATGTGCGACTGCGCGAGAGGGTGGGCGATCGCCTGGTGGGCGCCGATGGGCTGCTTCCAGACGCTGCGGTCGCGCGCGTACTCGACGGCGCGGGAGAGCGCGTAGCGACCCATGCCGATCGCGAAGGCGGCGGTCATCACGCGCTCGGGGTTGAGACCGGCGAACAGCTGGAGCAGCCCCGCGTCCTCGTCGCCGACAAGTGCGTCGGCAGGCAGCCGTACATCGTCCAGGGTCAGCTCGAACTGCTTCTCCGCACCGGACAGTTCCATGTCGATCCGCCGCCGTCCGAAGCCGGGTGCGTCCCGCGGGACGACGAACAGGCAGGGCTTGAGGTTTCCGCTGCGGCCCTTGTCATTGGACACAGTCTCGGTGCGGCCGACTATCAGGGTCGCGTCGGCGATGTCGACGCCGGAGATGAACACCTTGCGGCCGTTGAGGATCCAGTCTCCCCCGTCGTCACGGCGGGCGGTGGTGGTGATGCGGTGGGAGTTGGAGCCGGCGTCGGGTTCGGTGATGCCGAAGGCCATGGTGCGGGTGCCGTCTGCCAGGCCCGGCAGCCATTCTTCCTTCTGCTTGGTGGTGCCGAAGCGGGCTATGACCGTGCCGCAGATCGCGGGTGAGACGACCATCATGAGGAGCGGGCAGCCTGCGGCGCCCAGCTCCTCCAGGACGATGGAGAGTTCGGCGATTCCGCCGCCTCCACCGCCGTATGCCTCCGGCAGGTTGACGCCGAGGTAGCCGAGCTTGGCGGCTTCCGCCCAGAGTTCGGTGGGGTGGCGGCCTTCTTTGATCACTGTGGTGAGGTAGTTGCGGCCGTAGCGGTTGCCGAGGGCGGCTACGGCTGAACGGAGGGTTTTGTGCTCATCGGTCTCGAGGACGGAGCTCATGTCGTCTCCCGGGTGCGAGTTGTTTGTGGTTGATCGCTCCCCCAAGTTCTCGGCTTCGCTCGAACAGGGGGCACCCCCATCGCGGCGGAGCCGCATGTCGATACAGTGCCGCGCCCCTATCGGGGCGGGCTGTCCTGAACCACGGCCAGGAGCGCGCCGACCTCCACCTGGCGGCCGGGCAGGGCGTGCAGGGCCGTGACCGTCCCCGTGACCGGTGCCGTGATCTTGTGTTCCATCTTCATCGCCTCCAGCCAGAGCAGGGGTTCTCCGGCCTGCACGGCGGCTCCGACGGTCAGGCCCTCGGCCACCCTTACGACCGTTCCCGGCATCGGGGCCAGCAGGGAGCCCGGGGCACGGTCGGCGGTGGGTTCCCGGAAGCGGGGCAGGGCGGTGAGGGCCGTCGGCCCGACGTACACCTGGTCGCCGTACCTGCTGACCTCGAACCTCCGTCGTACGCCGTCGGCTTCGAGGACGACGAGGCGGGCGTCGGCATGCACCACGCGCACCCCGTCCGCGGTCAGGCCCTCACGGGTGTACCGGTAAGCCGCCTCGTGTTCCTCGCCCGCCATGAGGTACCGCTTGACCTGCGGCTGGGACGGCAGATTGCGCCAGCCACCGCCGAACCGCGAGCGGCCGTGCGCGTCCGCGAGGGCGGCGGCCAGTGGGGCGTACGGGTCCGGGACCGACTCGGTCAGGTCGGAGAGGTGGCGGTCGTAGAAGCCCGTGTCCATCCGGGCCGTCGTGAACTCCTCGTGGCGCAGAGAGCGCACGAGCAGGTCCCTGTTGGTCGCCGGGCCGTGGATCTCTCCCCGCTCCAGGGCGCCCGCCAGCTTGCGGAGCGCCTCCGCGCGCGTGGGGGCGTGGGCTATGGCCTTGGCAAGCATGGGGTCGTAGTGGACGCCGATCGTGTCGCCGTCCGCATATCCCGTGTCCAGGCGCACGTCCGCTACGGCGAGGCGGTGCAGGGTGCCGGTCTGCGGGGCCCACTCGCGCGCCGGGTCCTCGGCGTAGAGGCGGGCCTCGATCGCGTGTCCACACGCGCGTGGAGGGTCGCTCTCGAGGGCCGCGCCCTCGGCGACGCGGAGTTGCAGAGCCACCAGGTCGACCCCGAACAGCGCCTCCGTGACGGGGTGTTCCACCTGGAGCCGGGTGTTCATCTCCAGGAAGTGCGCCCGGCCGTCCGCGACCAGGAACTCCACCGTGCCCGCGCCCGCGTAGTCGACGGCGCGGGCGGCCCGTACGGCCATCGCGCACAGGGAGTCGGTGAGTTCGGATGTCAGACCCGGTGCCGGGGCCTCCTCGATCACCTTCTGGTGGCGGCGCTGGAGAGAACAGTCGCGGGTGCCGAGCGCCCACACCGTGCCGTGCGTGTCGGCGAGGATCTGCACCTCGACGTGGCGTCCGCCCTCCACGTACGGCTCGACGAAGACCTCGTCGTCGCCGAAGGCGCTCAGCGCCTCGGCGCGCGCCGCCGTCAGCTCCGCGTCCAGGGCATCCAGGGAGCGTACGATCCGCATGCCGCGCCCGCCGCCGCCCGCCGCGGCCTTGACCAGGACGGGCAGGTCGTCGGCGGTGACCGTGGCCAGGGGCTCCAGGCCCATCAGCTTCTTCGCGCGCGTCTTGGAGGCCATCGCCTCGATGGCCTGCGGCGGCGGCCCGATCCACACCAGGCCCGCATCGAGCACCGCGCGCGCGAAGTCGGCGTTCTCGGACAGGAAGCCGTAGCCCGGGTGCACGGCGTCGGCGCCGGCCGCGAGGGCCGCCTTCACGATCAGATCGCCGCGCAGGTACGTGTCCGCGGGGGCCGCCCCCGGCAGCCGTACCGCGGCGTCGGCCACGCGCGCGTGGAGCGCGTTCCCGTCGGCGTCCGAGTGCACGGCGACGGTCCGGATGCCCAGCTCACGGCAGGTCCGGAAAATGCGGCAGGCGATCTCACCACGGTTCGCCACCAGAACGGAAGTAATCACGGGGCCTCACATCCGGGAGAGACGGAAGTAGTCACGGGGCCTCACATCCGGAAGACGCCGAACCCGCCACGCGCACCTTCGTAGGGCGCCGTGTGGATCGCGGACAGGCACAGGCCGAGGACGGTACGGGTGTCGCGCGGGTCGATGACCCCGTCGTCGTACAGCCGCCCGGACAGGAACATCGGCAGGGACTCGGACTCGATCTGCTGCTCCACCATGGCGCGCAGGGCGGCGTCGGCGTCCTCGTCGTACGGCTGTCCCTTCGCCGCCGCCGACTGCCGGGCGACGATGGAGAGGACACCGGCGAGCTGCTGCGGGCCCATGACGGCCGACTTGGCGCTGGGCCAGGCGAACAGGAAGCGCGGGTCGTACGCCCGCCCGCACATGCCGTAGTGGCCGGCCCCGTACGAGGCGCCCATGAGCACGGACAGGTGCGGCACCCGGCTGTTGGACACCGCGTTGATCATCATCGCGCCGTGCTTGATGATGCCGCCCTGTTCGTACTCCTTGCCGACCATGTAGCCGGTGGTGTTGTGCAGGAAGAGGAGGGGGATGTCGCGCTGATTGGCGAGCTGGATGAACTGGGCCGCCTTCTGGGACTCGGCGCTGAAGAGCACCCCCTGGGCGTTCGCCAGCACCCCGACCGGATAGCCGTGCAGCGTCGCCCACCCGGTGCACAGGCTCGTGCCGTACAGCGGTTTGAACTCGTCGAAGTCGGAGCCGTCGACGATGCGGGCGATGACCTCGCGCGGGTCGAAGGGCACCTTCAGGTCGCCGGGCACGATGCCCAGGAGTTCCTCCTCGTCGTACTTGGGAGGGATCGCCGGGCCGGGATCGGCGTACGCCTTGCGGTGGTTGAGGCGGGCGACCACGCGTCGCGCCTGGCGCAGGGCGTCCTGCTCGTCCACGGCGTAGTAGTCCGCGAGGCCCGACACGCGCGTGTGCATCTCGGCGCCGCCCAGGGACTCGTCGTCGCTCTCCTCGCCGGTGGCCATCTTCACGAGCGGCGGCCCGCCGAGGAACACCTTGGCGCGCTCCTTGACCATGATCACGTGGTCGGACATGCCGGGGATGTAGGCGCCCCCGGCCGTGGAGTTCCCGAAGACGACCGCGACCGTCGGAATGCCCGCCGCCGACAGCCGGGTCAGGTCGCGGAAGATCGCTCCCCCGGGGATGAAGATCTCCTTCTGGGACGGCAGGTCGGCGCCGCCCGATTCGACCAGGCTGATGCACGGCAGCCGGTTGGCGAGCGCGATGTCGTTGGCGCGCAGGGCCTTCTTCAGGCTCCACGGGTTGCTGGCACCGCCGCGTACGGTCGCATCGTTCGCGGTGATCAGGCACTCGACGCCCTCGACCACACCGATCCCGGTGACGAGTGAGGCGCCGACCGCATAGTCGCTGCCCCAGGCGGCGAGCGGGGACAGTTCCAGGAAGGGCGTGTCGGGGTCGAGGAGGAGTTCGATGCGCTCGCGGGCGAGCATCTTGCCGCGCCTGCGGTGCCGATCGACGTACTTCTCCCCGCCGCCGGCCAGCGCCTTGGCGTGCTCGGCGTCCAGGTCGGCGAGTTTGGCGAGCATGGCGTCGCGGTTCGCACGGTGGTCGGGGCCGCTCACGTCCACAGCGGACGACAGGACGGTCACAGCAGTGCCTCCGGAATGTCGAGGTGGCGGGCGCGCAGCCATTCGCCCAGGCCCTTGGCCTGCGGGTCGAAGCGGTGCTGCGCGGCGACGCCCTCGCCGAGGAGCCCCTCGACGACGAAGTTCAGGGCGCGCAGGTTCGGCAGGACATGCCGTACGACGGTCAGGCCCGCCGTCTCCGGCAGGAGTTCGCGCAGGCGGTCCACGGTGAGGGTGTGGGCGAGCCAGCGCCAGGCCTGGTCCGTGCGGACCCACACCCCGACGTTGGCGTTCCCGCCCTTGTCCCCGCTGCGGGCGCCGGCGACACGGCCCAGGGGGGCGCGACGCGTGGTCCCTGCGGGCAGGGGGTCGGGCAGCGGCGGCTGAGGCAGCTCGTCGAGTACGAGGGTGTCGTGGGCCGGGGGCACGGGGATCCGCCGTCCGTCGTGGAGTACCGCACTGTGGCCCACGGCACCACGGTCGACGAACGCCGATTCGAACACCCCATAAGGCGTGCCCTTTCCCGGTGGCGCGACCACATGGAAGCCGGGGTAGCTGGCGAGCGCCAGCTCGACCGCGGCGCCGCTGAGCGCCCGCCCTACCGCGGACTCGTCGGCATCGCGTACGACGAGCCGGAGCAGTGCGCTCGCCGTCTCCTCGGTCGGGGCGTCGGGGTGATCGGTGCGGGCGAGGTCCCATCGCACCTCGGCCGGGGGGGACTTGGCCGCGTCCAGGGCCGCTTCCATCTGGTCCCGGACGAGCGCGGCCTTGGCCTCGATGTCGAGCCCGGTCAGTACGAAGGTGACCTCGTTGCGGAAGCCGCCGAGGCGGTTGAGGCCGACCTTGAGGTCCGGGGGCGGCGCCTCCCCTCGCACGCCCTCGATGCGCACCCGGTCGGGCCCCTCCTGGATGAGCCGGACCGTGTCGAGACGGGCGGTGACGTCGGGGCCCGCGTACCGGGCACCTGCCGTCTCGTACAGGAGCTGCGCGGTGACCGTGCCGACGTCCACGACGCCGCCGGTGCCGTCGTGCTTGGTGATGACGCTGCTGCCGTCGTCGTGGAGTTCGGCGAGCGGGAAACCCGGGCGGCGCAGCAGCTCGGGCGGGTGTTCGGTGAAGAAGGCGTAGTTGCCGCCGGTGGCCTGCGCGCCGCACTCCAGGACGTGCCCGGCGACCACCGCGCCCGCCAGCCGGTCGTACTCCTCGGGCCCCCAGCCGAAGTGGGCGACGGCGGGCCCGGTGACGAGTGCGGCGTCCGTGACGCGCCCGGTGACCACGACGTCGGCGCCCTCGCGCAGGCAGGCGGCGATGCCGTGGCCGCCGAGGTAGGCGTGGGCGGCGAGGGCGCCGGGGTGGGCGGCGGTGAGGTCGTCGCCCTCGACATGGGCCACCCGTACGGGGATGCCGAGCCGGTCGGCCAACTCCCTTACGGCATCGGCGAGTCCCGCCGGGTTGAGGCCGCCCGCGTTCGTCACGATCCGCACGCCCCGCTCATGGGCGAGGCCCAGGCACTCCTCCAACTGGCCGAGGAACGTGCGCGCGTAGCCTCCGGCGGGGTTCTTGAGGCGGTCGCGGCCCAGGATCAGCATCGTCAGCTCGGCGAGGTAGTCGCCGGTGACGACGTCGAGCGGGCCGCCGGCGAGCATCTCGCGCAGGGCGTCGAAGCGGTCGCCGTAGAAGCCGGAGGCGTTGCCTATGCGGAGAGGGCGGCGGGGCAGAGGGCTCACCGCCCCTCCCCCTTCGGCGCACGCCCTGCCCCCGGCGGGCCCGCGAACGCCTGCGCGATGTCCAGCCAGCGGTCCGCATCGGGTCCCTCGGCCCGCAGCGCGAGGTCGGCCCGGTTGGCGCGCTGGGTGACCAGCAGGCAGAAGTCCAGCGCGGGACCGGTCACCCGCTGGGCGGCGTCCTCGGGCCCGTACGACCAGACGTCGTCCCCGGAAGGCGCGGCCAGCTCCACCCGGAACTCCTCCCGGGGCGCGCTCGATCCCCGTACCCCGAAGGCGAAGTCACGTGCCCGCACCCCGATGCGGACCACATGCCGCAGCCGGTCGGTGGGGGTGCGCACCACACCGAGCGTGTCGGCGATGTCCTGTCCGTGCGCCCAGGTCTCCATCAGCCGGCCGGTGGCCATGGATGCGGTGGACATGGGCGGCCCGTACCAGGGGAAGCGGGTGCCGGAGGGCGCGGCGCGCAGGGCGCGGTCCAGGGCGGCACGGCCCGCGCGCCACTGGGCGAGCAGCCGCGCCGGCGGAAGGGCGGCCCCCTCGTGTGCGGCCTCGTCGACCCAGGTGTCCGGGGACGCGAGCGCCTTCTCCACCTCCGCCCCGAACGCCTCCGCGTCGGTGACGGCCAGCAGGGCGGCTCGGTCCGTCCAGGCCAGGTGGGCGATCTGATGGGCGATGGTCCAGCCGGGAGCGGGCGTGGCGAGTGCCCAGCGGGACTCCTCCAACTCCCCGACCAGCCGGTCGAGTTCCTCGTTCTCCCGGCCCAGATCGTCGATCACGGACGATGCGTCGGACACGATGCGCTCCCCTCGGGGCACGACGGTGTGCGTGGGGAGCATGGCAGCGGACACAGAAACAATCAAGCGTGCTTGCATGGATTTTGGCCGTAGGGATCTCACAGCCAGGACCCCCGGGGTACAGGGAACGCCCAGGTTCCCCCTCCAAGTGCCAGGCCATTCCAAGGTATTCACAGCCCCCGTTTGCAATTCCTTGCCGATAAGCCGGTCGGCGCCGTGTAAGTTCTTCGGTGTCGGACGGCGAGGGAATCACCGAGGAAAACAACCCGGAATTTCCAGCCAAGTCCGCGGAGAATTCTCGCACCATTGCAAAGTAAAACTCTCAAGGAGTCGGAATGAGCTTCAAGAAGCTTGCCCCGCTGCCCCCGAAGCCCAAGGCGAAGCAGCTCCCGCCCCCGCCGCCGCCGAAGCCGAGGAAGCGGCACGAGCCGAAGCCGCTACCCAAGCCGCTGCCCGGCCAGGACAACTGATCCGGCACTGAGAAAGAGGACCGACGGTGCACCGTCGGTCCTCTTCGGCATTTCCCGGACCGAATTCCGGCCGCACTTCACAGCCTGCACCGAGGTTGTTCAAAGGGATAACCAATCACCGTGACAGAGCCTGTGGGACATGACCGGTAGGGACCAGTACGAGTACGCGGCTGACGACGGGTACGAGGACGGCGACGGGTACGAGGACGACGCCACCCCCTCCATCCCCGCCCGCACCGCCTTCCGGCGCTTCTGGCCGATGACCAAGGGGCTGCGGGGCTGGCTGGCGGCCGTCTGGGTGTGCACGGTGCTCGCCGCGCTCGCCGAGACGGCCGCCATCCTGCTGTTCAGCGAACTCACCGACCACGCGCTGCAGAAGGGCTCGCTGACCGCGTTCTGGGTGCCGGCGGTCGAGTGGCTCGGCGTCGCCGTGCTCGGCGCGGCCATCGGGTACGCGGGCAACTCCCTGGCCACCTGGATCACCGAGCGCTTTGTGATGCGGCTGCGCGAGCATGTCTTCGACCACGTACAGCAGTTGCCGCCGCACTTCTTCCAACGGCACCGGCAGGGCGATCTGCTGTCCCGGCTGACCAGCGACGTCGAGGCGATCGAGACGATGGTCGTGTCCGGTCTCGTCGGGGCCGCCTCCGCGGCCTTCAGCGCGGTCTTCTACGCTGCCGCCGCGTTCTGGCTGCGCTGGGACCTGGCGGCGGCGACCTTCGTGCTCGCGCCGCTGTTCTGGCTCGCCGCCCGGCGCTTCTCCGGCAGCATCAAGTCCGTCTCGCGCGAGGGCCGGGTCGCCGACGGTGCGATCACCTCCGTGGTGGAGGAGTCGCTCGGCAACATCGTGCTCACGCAGGCGTACGACCGCCGGGACGCGGAGCGGCGGCGGCTGGGGCAGGAGGCGAACGCCTGGTTCCGCGCGTCCGTGCGGTCCGCCCGGCTGAACGAGCTGTACGAACAGCTCGTTCAGGTCATCGAGACGGTGTGCGTCCTCGCGGTGATCGGTCTCGGCACGTGGGAGATCTCCGGCGGGCGGATGACGCTGGGCCAGCTGCTCGCGTTCGCGGCCTTCCTCGGGTATCTGTACCCGCCCGTGCGGGGCCTCGCGCAGCTCGGGCTCACGGTCACGGCGGCGACGGCCGGTGCCGAACGGCTGATCGAGATCCTGGACGTCCGGCCGGCGGTGAGTGATCCGGGGCGCTCCGCTCCGGCGCCGGTGGGCCGGCCCGACGGTGCCGTGGAGGTGCGGAACGTCTGCTTCCGCTATCCGGGCTCGGACAGGGCGGCCCTGGAGGGCCTGTCCTTCGCCGTCCGGCCCGGCGAGCTGGTGATCATCACCGGGCCCAGCGGCGCGGGCAAGTCCACGGTCTCCAAGATGCTGCTGCGCTTCTACGACCCCGACTCCGGCGCGGTCCTCCTCGACGGCACCCCGATCGGCGACTTCCCGCTGGCCCGGCTGCGCGAGTACATCACGCTGCTGCCCCAGGAGACCCTCGTCCTGCACGACACCGTCCGGGCGAACATCGCCTGCGGGCGGCCCGGCGCGAGCGACCAGGCGATCGTCGAGGCGGCGCAGGCGGCCGACGCGCACGAGTTCATCATGAGACTGCCCGAGGGCTACGACACCAAGGTCGACCCCAACTCGGCCCGGCTGTCCGGCGGCCAGCTGCAGCGGCTCGCGATCGCGCGCGCCATCCTGCGCGACTCGCCGGTCCTCGTCCTGGACGAGCCGACGACCGGTCTGGACGCGATGGCCGCGCGACGGGTCGTCAAACCGCTGCGGCGGCTGACGACCGGGCGTACGACGATCATGATCACGCACGATCTGAACCTGGCGCCCGACGCCGACCGCATCCTCGTCGTCGACCAGGGCCGCATCGTCGAGACGGGCCGCCACGACGAACTGCTGGCGCGAGGCGGGGCGTACTCCCGTCTGCACCGCTCGCAGAACAACGTCAACATGGACACGGGCGAGCTGCGACTGCCGCTGTTCGTCCGGACGGGCGCGGAACCTGCGGGGGCCTCGGGCGCGATGCCCGCGGCAGCCCCGGTGGAGTACGCGGGCGGAGTGCCCGTGGGAGACCAGCCCCCCGCCGGTGTCCCCACGGGGTACGCGGACGTGCCCCCCGGCTACGGTCCCGCGGAGTACCAGCGCGGCCGGCTCCCCGGCCCGTACGCGACCGGCCATCCCTCGCAGCCCCCGTTCGGGCCCACCCGTGACACACCCGGTGCCGTCCCCGACCAACTCCTCGACGGCCGCCCCCTGTTCCGTGACGAGACGCCCTGGCACGGCGCCTGATCCTCCCATCCGCCGACAGGTACAGGCGCATAAAGGGATGACACACCTGACCAAGTCCACTACCCTGGACCGCGAGGTGCATCACGCTGAACGAACCCTGACTTGAGCCACCTGGAAGGCCCCGTGAACACGCCCAGCGCCACCCCCTCCACTCCGGCCCCGGTCATGACCGCGCCGAGCTCTGCACCCACCGCGCCCGGCGGGGGGCACCGCCTGGGTTCCCTCGGACCCGTGGGGCTGGTGCTCGCGGGCGGCGTCTCCGTGCAGTTCGGCGGCGCGCTCGCGGTGAGCCTGATGCCGCGGGCCGGCGCACTCGGCGTCGTGACCCTGCGGCTCGTCGTGGCGGCCGTCGTACTGCTCCTGGTCTGCCGTCCCCGGCTGCGCGGGTACGCGCGCGCCGACTGGGGCACGGTGGTGGTCTTCGGGATCACCCTGGCCGCGATGAACGGCCTCTTCTACCAGGCCGTGGACCGCATTCCGCTGGGCCCCGCCGTCACCCTGGAGGTCCTCGGCCCGCTGGCCCTGTCCGTGCTCGCCTCCCGCCGCGCGGTGAACCTGATCTGGGCGGGACTGGCCCTGGCCGGCGTCTTCCTCCTGGGCGGCGGCGACTTCGGCGACCTGAACCCGCTGGGCGTCGGCTTCGCGCTCTCCGCGGGCGCGATGTGGGCGGCGTACATCGTCTTCAGCGCCCGTACGGGACGACGCTTCCCGCAGGCCGACGGGCTCGCGCTCGCGATGGCCGTCGGGGCGGTGCTGTTCGTGCCGCTGGGGATCGCCGAGTCCGGCACGAAGCTGCTCGTACCGTCGACGGTCGGACTGGGCGCGGCCGTGGCGATGCTCTCCTCGGTCCTCCCGTACACCCTCGAACTCCTTGCCCTGCGCCGCCTGCCCGCCTCCACCTTCGCGATCCTGATGAGCCTGGAACCGGCTCTCGCCGCGACCGCGGGCTTCCTGATCCTCGGCCAGTCCCTGACCTCGACCCAGGCGGTGGCGATCACCCTGGTCATCGCGGCGAGCATGGGAGCGGTACGGACGCAGGTGGGCCGCGGCAGGACGAAGACGGCGGAGGCGTAGCGCGAAGACGCCTGGCGGTGACCGGTGTCAGCGGCGGGACATGTACAGACCCAGTGCCTTGTGCAGCAGGCGGTTGAGCGGGAAGTCCCACTCGCCCAGGTACTCGACCGCGTTCCCGCCCGTGCCGGCCTTGAAGCGGAGCAGGCCCAGGAGGTGGTCGGTCTCCTCCAGGGTGTCGGTGATGCCGCGCAGGTCGTAGACGGCGGCGCCCCCGTCGTGGGCGTCGGTCAGCATGCGCCACTGGATCGCGTTGTTCGGCTGGACCTCGCGTCTGCGGCTGGTGGAGGCGCCGTACGAGTACCAGACGTGCGTGCCGACCGTCAGCATCGTCGCGGCCGCCAGAACCTCGCCCTCGTGGTGGGCGAGATAGAGCCGCATACGGTCCGGGTCCTCCGCCGTCAGCGCGGTCCACATCCGCTGGAAGTACGGCAGCGGGCGCGGGATGAAGCGGTCCCGTTCGGCCGTCTCCGTGTAGAGGGCGTGGAAGGCCGGCAGGTCGTCATGGCCGCCCCGGACCACCTTCACGCCCGCCTTCTCGGCCTTCTTCACATTGCGGCGCCACTGCTGGTTGAGGCCGCGGTGGACGTCGTCCAGCGTCCGTCCCGCGAGCGGTACCTGGAAGACGTACCGCGGCTGGCCGGCCGCGAAGCCGTCCTCGCCGCCCGGTTCCGTCTGCTGCCAGCCCATGCGGCGCAGCCGGTCCGCCACGTCGGACGCGCCCGGTTCGTGCTCGGTCGCCGGGACGTCCCGCAGCCGCCGCGCGCCCGGGTCCGCGATCGCCGCCTTGACGGCGTCCGCGCTCCAGCGCCGTACGACCACGGGCGGGCCCATCCTCACCGAGAAGGCGTCGCGGCTCCTGAGGTGTGCGAGCAGCGGTTCGAGCCACCGGTCGAGGTCCCGGGCGTACCAGTCGATCACCGGGCCCTCGGGCAGATACGCCAGATACCGCTTGAGCCCCGGCAGCGGGCGGAACAGGACCAGGCCCGCGCCGACGGGGCGCTGCCCGCCCTCCTCGAACCAGCCCAGGCTCTCCGCCCGCCAGTCCGGCTTCACATCGCCCCACGAGGGCACCTGCATATGGCTGACGGACGGGCGCGACGCGATGAACGCTAGGTGTTCTTCCCGGGAGACTGGGCGGACGAGGAGGGTCATGCGGATGGCTCCTGGGTGGGTGGGACGTTGACGCCGGTCAGGTCGAGGGCCCGCTCAGCCCCGCCCCTCCATCCTCCCGAACACCTCCCATGCCTCCGTGTCGCCCACGCGGGAGTTCAGGAAGCAGTCCGCCCACTCGGCCATGTCCTCGTACGCCGACTCCTGGGTCGGACGGGTGATGGCGGACGGTATGCCGAAGAGCGTTCGGCGCAGGTCCACACCCGGGCCCAGCAGGCACCAGTGGGCGCCGGGGCGGCCGTACGGCATGCCCACGCTGCCCGGGTTGACCACCTGGCGGCCATGCGCCAGACGGACGTACGTCGGAGAGGACCGCCACACGGTTCAGTAATACGTCGCTCGTCACTGCTTCGTTTCCTCCAGCCGTTCCGCCAGTACCTCCGCCAGATGCCGCGCCCTGCGGCCCGCGAGCTGAGCCAGCTGGGTGCGGCAGGAGAACCCGTCGGCCAGCACGACCGCGTCCTCGGGGGCCGACCGCACCGCCGGGAGCAGCTGGTCCTCCGCGCATGCCGTCGAGACCTCGTAGTGGCCCTTCTCGAAGCCGAAGTTGCCCGCCAGTCCGCAGCAGCCTCCGGTCAGTTCGCCGGTCAGGCCCGCCGCCGTGCGCAGCCGGCGGTCGGCCGCGTCGCCGAGGACCGCGTGCTGGTGGCAGTGGGTCTGGCCGACCGCCGGTCGGTCCACCGCGGGGGGAGTCCAGTTCGGGGCCAGGCGCTCCAGGGCCTCCGCGAACGTCACGACCGCCGCCGAAAAGCGTGCCGCGCGCGGGTCGTCGTGCAGCAGCTCCGGCAGGTCCGTGCGGAGGGCGGCCGCGCAGCTGGGTTCGAGGACGACCACCGGGCAACCGGCTGCCAGCACCGGTTCCATCAGGTCCAGCGTGCGGCGCATCACCGTGCGGGCGCGGTCCAGCTGACCCGTCGAGACGTACGTCAGACCGCAGCAGACCCGGCCCCGGTGCCCCATGAGGGGCAGTTGCCCCGCGCCCATCCGTGCCGTCGGCGGCAGGACCACCCTCAGCCCCGCCGCCTCCAGCACCCGTACGGCCGCCTTTCCCACGGAGGGCGACAGGTGCTCGGTGAAGGTGTCCGGCCACAGGACCACCCGGGGGCCGCCACGGGACCGCCCGCCGGACTCCCGCCTCCACCACCGGGTGAACGTCTCCCCCGCCAGCCGCGGAATCTCCCGCTCGGGTGCGATCCCGCCCAGCCGCTTGGCGAGCACCGCCAACGGGCCCACGGACGCAAGGGCGTTGACCACCGGTGCCGTGCGCGTGCGGGCCACCGTCCGCAGCCACACCGGCAGCCACCCCATCGTGTAGTGGGCGGCCGGCCGGCGCCGCCCCGCGTAGTGGTGGTGCAGGAACTCCGCCTTGTACGTGGCCATGTCGACGCCGACCGGGCAGTCCGTGCGGCAGCCCTTGCAAGACAGACACAGATCCAGCGCGTCCCGCACCTCCGTCGACCGCCAGCCGTCGGTGATCACCTCGCCCGCCAGCATCTCGTGCAACAGCCGGGCCCGGCCGCGCGTGGAGTGCTCCTCCTCACCGGTCGCCCGGAACGAGGGGCACATCACGCCCGCACCGGACACCGTCGTCGTACGGCACTTGGCGACACCCACGCATCGGCGGACCGCCGCCGAGAAGTCGCCGCCGTCCGCCGGGTAGCCGAAGGCCACGTCCACCGGCTCCCTCGGCAGCGGTGCGAACCTCAGGTTCTCGTCCAGCCGCGCCGGGCGGACCAGCATCCCCGGGTTGAGCAGGTCGTCCGGGTCCCAGATGTCCTTGGCGCGCTCGAAGAGGGCCACCAGTTCCGGTCCGTACATCTTCGGGAGCAGTTCCGCGCGCGCCTGGCCGTCGCCGTGCTCCCCGGAGAGCGAACCGCCGTGGGAGACGACCAGTTCCGCGATGTCCTCGGAGAAGCGGCGGAAGCGGGCGATGCCCGCCTCGGTCATCAGGTCGAAGTCGATGCGGACATGGATGCAGCCGTCCCCGAAGTGGCCGTACGGCGTGCCGCGCAGACCGTGGTCGGCCAGCAGGCGTCTGAAGTCCCGCAGGTAGTCGCCGAGTCGGACCGGCGGCACCGCACAGTCCTCCCAGCCGGGCCAGGCCTCGCAACCGTCCAGCATCCGGGTCGCCGTACCGCTCGCGTCCTCGCGCAGCCGCCACAGTGCGCGCTGACCGGCCGGGTCGGTGACCACCACCGCGTCCGTCACGTCCGCCGCCCGGACGATCGCCTCCGCACGCGCGCGTGCCTCCGCCTCGCTCGCGCCGCCCGCCTCCACGAACAGCCAGGCGCCGCCGCGCGGCAGCCCAGCCGACGGCGGTACGAGATCGGCGGCCATGCCCTCGACGGTCAACGGGCCCTGTGGCAGCAGTCCGGCCGCCGCCTCGGCCGCCGCGCTCTCGTCCGCGTACGCCAGCACGGCGAGCGCACGCGCGCGGGGGGCCTCGACGAGGTCCACGACCGCCTCCGTCAGGACGCCCAGCGTGCCCTCGGAGCCGCAGAAGGAGCGGGCCACGTCCGCGCCCTTCTCCGGGAGCAGCGCGTCCAGCGCGTACCCGGAGATGCGGCGCGGGAGGGACGGGAAGCCGGTGCGCAGGAGTGCCAACTCGCCCTCCACCAGGGGACGCAGGCCCTCGGGAGCGCCCCGCCAGCCCCGGCCCGGGGTCAGGGCGTCGCCCCGCGCGGTGAGGACCGACAGCTCGCGCACGCTGTCCGCCGTGGTGCCCCAGGCCACCGAGTGGGAGCCGCACGAGTTGTTGCCGATCATTCCGCCCAGGGTGCAGCGGGCGTGTGTGGAGGGGTCCGGGCCGAAACGCAGGCCGTGCGGGGCGGCGGCCTCCTGGAGGCGGTCCAGGACCAGGCCCGGCTGCACCACCGCAGTGCGCGTGACGGGGTCCAGGGACAGGATCCGGTTCATGTGCCGGGTGAAGTCGAGCACCACGCCCGTGCCCGTCGCCTGCCCGGCGATCGACGTACCGCCGCCGCGGGCGACGACCGGCACGCCGTGCGCACGGCACACGCTCAGCGCGGCCGCCACGTCGTCCGCGTCCCGGGGTGCCACCACGCCGAGCGGCACCCGCCGGTAGTTGGACGCGTCCATGGTGTGCAGCGCCCGTGCCGTCGTCCCGAAGTCGACCTCGCCGCGGACGGCCTCGCGCAGCCCGGCACGCAGCGCACCGGCGTCCACGCCCCGTGCCCCGTGCCGTGGCTCCCCAAGATCCGTCATGTTTCCAGGATGCCTCCGACCACCGACAGTCACCGCCCCGAGGCGCACCGAAACCGTCTTGTGTGAGGGGCGGATGATGAGATCAGAACCGGAATCCGCCCATTCCGATCACAGACTCTCCTATAGTGACGCCCAATTGAACATCTGAACACGAGGGTCGCTGCTCTCCCTCCGGCCCTGCGCGCCCACACGCCCTGGACATGACCGAGGCCGACCGAGGACATCATTCATGACCGCCCCCATACCGTCAGGCCAACGATCCACCCTCCGCGCCGCCGTACCCGTCGCACTCGTCACCGCCCTGGTGGCGGGCCTCGCCGTCGTCGCCGCGGTGATGGCGGCACCGAGCACATTCCGGGTCCCCCTGGCCTGGGGCGGCGGCGCCGCGGCCCTGCTGTTGTGCGTGGCCGTCGCCCTCGCTGTCCACGGCATCCGGTCGGCACGGCTGGCCCGCCGTCACCTGGACGCCGTGTCCCAGGACGCGAGCCGACTGCTCCAGGAACGCGCCCGGCTCGCCGAGGAGTTCAGCCAGGAGCGGGGTCGGCTGACGGACGGTTTCATCGAGGAACGCGTCCGGCTGAGCGAGGAGTTCGAGCGGGAACGGGCCCGGCTCGCCGAGGAGTTCGCTCAAGAGCGGGCTCGTCTCGGCGACGAGTTCGCCCAGAAACGGGCCGTGCTGGCCGACGAGTTCGCCCGTGAGCGCGACCGGCTCACCGCCGAACTCGGCCGGCTCACCGAGGAGAACACCCGCCTCGCCCGGCGTCTGCGCGGGGCGGCGAACGCGCGGGACGCGGCCATCTCCGTCACCGCCAATGTCGCGGGCCGTATGCAGGCCCTGGCCACCGGCATGCTGGCCGATCTGCGCGCGATGGAGGACAGGCACACGGACGAGGACGTCCTCACCGACCTCCTCCACCTCGACCACCGCACCGCGCAGGCGGGCCGGCTCGCCGACTCCGTCGCCGTCCTCGCGGGCGCCCGCTCCGGCCGCCGCTGGGCACGCCCCATCGTCATGGAGTCGATCCTGCGCGGCGCAATGGGCCGCATCAGCGGCTACCAGCGCGTCCGCGTCCACTCCTCCAGCGAGGCCGCGGTCGCCGGACACGCCGCCGAGGGCGTGATGCACGCCCTCGCCGAACTCCTCGACAACGCGGCGAACTTCTCACCGCCGACCGCCGAGGTCCATGTCTACGTCGAGGAGGTGCCCTCCGGGGTCATCGTCTCCGTGGAGGACGCGGGCCTGGTCATGAGCGATGTGCAGCTGCGCCGCGCCGAGCGCGCCGTCTCCGGCGACGTCGCCGAGCTGGGCGGACTCACCGGCACCCGGCTCGGCCTCGCGGTCGTCGGCCGGCTCGCCCGCAAGCACGGCCTGAAGGTGTCCTTCCGGCCGTCGGCGCGCGGCGGCACGGGTGTCCTGGTGCTGATCCCGCAGGACATCCTGTCCCAGCCGACGCTGCCGCCGCCCGCGGAGCCCGACCGGACCCCGGCCGCCGAGACCGCCCCGGCGCCGGCCACCCCCGCGCCGGTCGCCCCTGCTCCGGTCGCCCCTGCTCCGGTCGCCCCTGCTCCGGCCACCCCCACGCCGGCCACCCCCACGCCGGCCGCGCCCGACCACCGGCCGTCGTACGCCGCCGCCCGCGCCCCCGGGGACCTCGACCCCGACCCGGTCCCCACACACGAGTCCCCCATGCACGAATCCCCCACGCACGCGTCCCCCACGCACAAGCCCCCCACGCGCGAGTCCTCCACGCGCGGGACCCCGGCGCACGAGACGTCCGCGGCGGGCGACACCGGCGGTCTGCCCCGGCGCCGCCGCGGCCACGCGCTCGCCGCGGCCGAACGCGGCCGCGCCCTCGCCGTCGCCCGCTCCGAGCGCGAGCC
>NZ_JBEOZU010000093.1:0-36459 GCF_040298185.1 Streptomyces sp. NPDC001634
GGAGCCGGGGCGGGAGCGGCCGGGGCGGCGAACGCGGGCGGCGCGGAGGCCTGGGCGGGCGGGGCGAAGCCCGGGGCGCCACCGGACTGCGGCTGCTGTTGCGGGGCGGGCGTCTCCTCCTCGAGGACCTCGCCGCCGAAGTTCTTCAGCAGCGCCTCGAGCCCGCCATCGAAACCCTGGCCGACGGCAGCGAACCGCCAGACGTCCTTCAGGTAGAAGTCGCCGAGCATGACGGCGCGTTCGGTGGTGAACTCCGAACCGTTGAACGGGTAGCGGGCCACTTCCTCGCCACCCGCGACGATACGCAGGTATCCGGGAGAGATCTGCGACATCTGCCCGGCGCCGTCGATCGTCGCCGTGAAGGCCAGCTTCTGGATCTGGGGAGGGATCCTGTCGAGCGTGACGCGGAAGGACTCCGTGTCGCCCGCCTGGGGACCGAGGAGCTGAACGGCCTCCTCCGGTGTCTTCGGCTGGTTGAAGAAGACGAAGTACCGGTCGTCCGAGAGCCGTTCGTCCGCGTCCAGACCGAAGCAGCTGATGTCGAAGGTCAGTCCGGGCCCGGAGATCTGCACGCCTACGTACAGATCCGTGCCCGCGGTGAGGTCACTGATCCTGGCCTTGTGGCCGCGTTGGAATTCCCTGGCCATGCGTACGACCGTCCCCCATCCCGAATGTGAGTGCGTCGCGCCAGGCTAACGGCAAACTCCCGGAGTGGACGCAGCCGGTACAGACCCGGTACACAACCGCTTCACGAGGCCGCTCGGTGACGTCCGCCCAGCGCGGGGGCGGGCCGGCGCGCATCCGGAGTCGCCTGCCCGGTGACGTCTTCGGCATGGTGCGCAGGCCGGTGCGGCAGCCGTGGTCTCTACTCCGCGCCCGGCGTGGGCTGGTGCGGCAGCCGGTCGGCCGCGACCACCCCTTCGAGGTAGCCGCGGGCGCGCTCGGTGCGCGGATACGCCTCCAGGAGCCGCCAGAAACGCGGCCCGTGTCCCGGTACGAGCAGATGCGCGAGTTCGTGCAGGAGAACGTAGTCGACGACGTACTCGGGCATGCCCTGCAGCCGGTGCGACAGACGGATGCTGCCCTCCGCCGGGGTGCAGGAGCCCCAGCGCGTGTTCTGGTTGGTCACCCAGCGGACCGAGGTGGGCCGTGCCCGCCCGTCGAAGTACTGCACCGACAGCCGCTCGGCACGCTCGGCCAGCTCGACGTCCCCGATCACCCGCTTGCTCTCCTGGGCGGCCAGCTTGTCGAGCATGACGGTCACCCAGCGCTGCTCCTCCGCCTCGGACATCCGGGCAGGGATGAGCACGATGGTGCGGTCGCCCTCGCGGTACGCGGAGACCGTCCTGCGGCGTCGCGCACTCCTGCGAACCTCGATCGCACTCGCCCCCGAGCCGCTCGGCGGCTGGCTCGTCGTGCTGCGCTGTGGCTTTCCGGCGCGGTGCAGTGGGTCGGCGGACACGCCCCGACGTTACCCGCTGCACACGGGGGAAGTCCCGCCTCCGGAACGGTTCCGTGCCGATCCACACCCCGTGCGCTTGATTTGTACTACCAATACCCCCGCCTGTGGACAACTCACAGCACACCCCCGCCCGACCCAGGCATGCTGACATCCATCGGCGGACCAGACCATCCACCGACAAACAGGAACGTACTGCGAACTACGGACTACGGACTACGGACTACGGACTACGGACTACGGGGGCCGGTCATGCATCCGATGGTGAAACCCGCGCTACGGCGCGGCTGGCGGGATCTGAACACCGTGCAGTTCGGGATGGCACCCGCGCACGCAATGGTGCTGGGGCCGGTGGACACCGCCACGGGCAGCTTCCTCGACCTCCTCGACGGCACCCGCGGACTGCCGCTGCTGCGCGAGGAGGCCCGCCGGATGGGCCTGCCCGACGGGCACGTGGACGCGCTGGTGGACAACCTTTCCGACTCGGGCCTGCTGGACGACGCAAGGGGCGGCGGACCGCAGGCCGACGCACTGCGCACAAAAGCGGCCGTCCTGGACCGCCTCCGCGCGGACCTCGCGTCACTGTCGCTCGTCACCCGCACACCGGGGGAGCCCGCCCGGCGCCTGGCCGCCCGCCGCTCCCAACGCGTCCAGATCCGGGGCGCGGGCCGCGTGGGAGTCGTACTCGCCTCACTGCTGGCGGGCGCGGGCGTCGGCGAAGTGGACGTCCGCGACACCGGCTGCGTCGAGCCGTGGGACGTGGCGCCGGGCGGCCTGCCGGCGGAATCGATCGGCGAGCGGCGGG
Source organism: Streptomyces sp. NPDC001634 (assembly GCF_040298185.1). Taxonomy (NCBI): domain Bacteria; kingdom Bacillati; phylum Actinomycetota; class Actinomycetes; order Kitasatosporales; family Streptomycetaceae; genus Streptomyces; species Streptomyces sp. NPDC001634. The sequence goes on from NZ_JBEOZU010000093.1 coordinate 2,265, forward strand.
AGGACGCGGCCCGCCGCGCGGTACACGCAGCCGCGCCCGACCGGCCTCCGCGCCACGATCGCGCATCACAGCGCTCTCCCCACGACGACGCGGACCCCGGCTTCTCCCTGGTGATCCTCGCCCCGCGCGACGGACTCCACATCCATGCGCCCGACCCCCTCGCCGCCGAGCCACTGATCACATCCGGTATGCCACATTTGTACACCGGTGTTGTGGAAGGAACGGGAGTCGTGGGCCCGTTCGTCCTGCCCGGCGAGACCAGTTGCGCGGGCTGCCTCGACCAGGGACGCGCCGACCGGGACGAGACCTGGCCACGTCTGGTCGCCCAGTGGCGCTCAGGGCGCCCGCGGCAGGTCCAGGCGTGCGACCTCACCCTGGCGACCGCCGTCGCGGGCGTCGCCGCCGGGCACGCGCTCGCATTCCTGGACGGCGATGCACCCTCCAGTGCGGGCGCGCGCTGGGAGGCGTCCCTGCCACGGCTCGACTGGCACGCAAGACCGGTGTGGGCTCATCCCGCATGCGGGTGCGGCGCGGCGGAGAAAGGTAAGGAGGAACACACCTCAAAGGACGAGGATCCGCACGAGACAATGGCGGAGCAACGGCCGTCGAGGAACTTGTCCCACAGGGCACACGCGGCACGGCTGTCTGGGACTTGGAGGGCGCATGTCTGATCTTCCCCGGAAGGCGGTCACCCGGACCGCCAAGCTTGCCGCGCTCCCGCTCGGCTTCGCCGGGCGGGCGACCTGGGGTCTCGGCAAACGGATAGTAGGTGAATCCGCGGAGATCGTCGGGCGCGAACTCCAACAGCGCACCGCGGAGCAGCTGTTCAAGGTACTGGGCGAGCTCAAGGGCGGCGCGATGAAGTTCGGGCAGGCCCTGTCCGTCTTCGAGTCGGCGCTCCCCGAGGAGGTCGCCGGACCGTACCGCGCCGCCCTGACGAAGCTTCAGGAGGCGGCCCCTCCGATGCCGACGCGCACGGTCCACGCCGTGCTGGAGAAACGCCTCGGTGAAAACTGGCACGAGCTGTTCCTGGAGTTCGAGGACAAGCCGTCGGCCGCGGCCTCGATCGGCCAGGTGCACCGCGGGGTGTGGCACGACGGCCGCGAGGTCGCGGTCAAGGTGCAGTACCCGGGCGCCGGCGATGCACTGCTGTCCGACCTGAACCAGCTGAGCCGATTCGCCCGCCTGCTGGGCCCGCTGATCCCTGGCATGGACATCAAGCCGCTGATCGCGGAGCTACGCGACCGGGTCTCCGAGGAACTGGACTACGGCCTGGAGGCCCAGGCCCAGCGGGCGCACGCGGAGGAATTCACAGACGACCCGGACGTCATGGTGCCGCGGGTGGTGCACCAGTGCGAGCAGATCCTGGTGACCGAGTGGGTCGACGGCATACCGCTGTCGGAGGTGATCGCCGAGGGCACCCAGGAGCAGCGGGACCGCGCCGGCCAGCTGCTGGCCCGCTTTCTCTTCTCGGGCCCGGCCCGTACCGGCCTTCTGCACGCCGATCCGCACCCGGGCAACTTCCGTCTCCTGCCCGGCCCGGACGACGGTTCGCACAAGGACAGCTGGCGCCTGGGCGTCCTGGACTTCGGCACGGTCGACCGTCTGCCGGGCGGCCTGCCGACCCCGATCGGCCACTCCCTGCGCATGACACTGGAGGGTGACGCCCAGTCGGTCTACGAACTGCTGCGCGAGGAGGGTTTCGTCAAGGAGTCGATCGAACTCGACCCCGACGCGGTGCTCGACTATCTCCTCCCGATCATCGAGCCGGCCCAGGCCGACGAGTTCACCTTCACCCGCGGCTGGATGCGCAGCCAGGCGACCCGTATCGCCGACCCGCGCTCCCCCGCGTACCAACTGGGCAAACAGCTGAATCTGCCCCCGGCGTACCTCCTGATACACCGGGTGACGCTGAGCACGATCGGCGTGCTGTGCCAGCTGGGCGCCACAGTCCGTCTGCGCGACGAACTGGAGGAGTGGCTACCGGGCTTCCTGCGGGAGGAGGAACCGGCAGCGGAGGCGTGAGCGGGCCTGGGCTGTCGGGTGACGGGTGCCAGGCCGGCGTAGGCGGCGAGGTGTCCGGCGGTGGGGAAGGCGGATCCGTCGCCGACGTCGATGAGGATCCTGGCTCCGGTCCTGACGCCTATCCCCGGCATCGACGTCAGGAGCTTGGAAAGAGGGTGGGCCTCCAGCAGTTCCTCGATGCTGGCCGCGAGTTGTTTGCGCTGGTCCAGCAACGAGGTGAGGTTCGCTGCGAGCTTGGGCACGATCACCGCGGCCGCGTCCGTGCCGGGAACGACGACGGTCTGTTCGTCGAGTGCGGTGAAGATGTCCTCGACGAGGCGCTCGGCCATGCGCGGGGCCTTGGGCCGCAGGATGGTGATCAGCTGGCGCCGTCCGGCCTTGCGGATCGCCTTGGGCGAGCCGAAGCGTTCGAGCAGCCAGAGCACGGCCGGGTGCTGGACGCGCGGGCCCAGGACCCGCTCCAGCGAGGGATGGATCTGGGTGAGCAGGCCCCGCAGCCGGTTCGCGACCCGGGTGACCTCGCCCGCCAGGTCGTCGTCGAAGCCCACGATCATGTGCAGCTCGGCAACGGTCTGGTCGTCCACCTCGATGGATCGCAGTGTGTGTGGCATGGTGCGGGCGGCATCCGCGATGATCGCCGCGTCGCGGGCGTCGGTCTTGCCCTCGCCGGGGTAGAGATCAGCGATCCGCCGCATCGTCAGGCCGGGCAGGTAGGCGACTTTGCAGCCCGCGTCGCGGGCGACCGCCAGTGGCAGGGCTCCGATGGAGGCGGGCTGGTCGACGACCACGAGCACGGTGCCGTACTTCGCGGCCAGCTTGTCCAGCATGGCCCGCAGTTTCGGCTCGCTGTTGGGCAGCGGCTTGTCGACCACCCTCTTCCCGTCGGGCCGCAGGCCGGTGGCGTGGTGTTCTCCCTTGCCGACGTCCAGTCCGAGGTAGACGCCGATGTCGCTGATGTCGATCACGTACTTCCTCCACGGAAGGTCATGCCGCCCCGGCCTCGACGTGGCACCAGCTGCCGGCAACCACGTTACGCAGAGCCCTGCCGGACGGACCGGCGCTCGTGCCCCTATCAGCGGTCTACCGGTGCCTCCCGGCCCGGTGACACCACCCCCCGGGTCATGGTCGACAGGGGGCAAAAGTCATGCCGGGCCCGGAGGCCGGGAGCCCCGAGCCCGGGGCCACGAAGAAGGTAACGGGGGGGGAAGCCCCCAGGGAGAAGCTCCACGCGAGGAGCCGCCCTACCACCAGGCCGAGTCCAGCCGCCCCTCGATCGCCCTGATGTTGGCGCGGGCGCAGCTTTCGCAGAAGTAGTTGCGGGTGCCGTTCTCCACGGAGCAGGTCCAGGTGGGTTGGGGGCCGTCGGCCGTGGTGCCGCAGCGGGCGCATACGAGGTGCGAGGCCTGTGCCGTGCCGGGCAGCCGCACGGAGCCACTGTTGTCACTGTCCCCGGGAAGACTGGTCACTCCCGTGACGATATCGCTGTGAGGGCGGTTCGGCGCTGACAACGCACCGCGGGGGCCGGTCCGAACGGACCGGCCCCCGCGAGGGTTTCCTGTCGTCTGCCGACTGTCGTCGGCTACTGCATCACGGCCATGGCCAGCGCCCGGCGGGCGCGCAGGGAGGCGCGCTCGGCCCGGCGCTGCATCCGGCGGGCCATAACCAGGCGCATGGCCTGGCGTTCCCGCTCGGCCTCGTGCAGTCGCTCGTGCATATGCGCACGAGCCATGGCTTCTGGGATGAGTTGCATCTCTCGGGTCCTGTTCTGACGCGAGGCGTTCGCGCCGGTGGTGGTCACGTCTGGAATCGCGGAGCCTGCGGGCTCGCTGGTGGACGGCTTCATCGGGGCCTGCTTCGTGGGGTCGTGCGTGAGGGGGCGGTCGATTGTTCCTGTGGTGTTCATGCCGTGACCGGGTTCTTGCGCGGGCGGCCACGCGGCCGCTTCCGGGCGACGACGACACCCTGGACGAAGAGCTCGCCACCCCAGACGCCCCAGGGCTCACGCCGTTCCTTGGCGCCGGCGAGGCACGCCTCGATCAGCGGGCAGGTGCGGCAGAGGGACTTGGCGTACTCGACGTCGGCCGGCGACTCGGCGAAGAAGACCTCCGGGTCGTAGGAGCGGCAGGGGACGGGTACGCCGAGGTTCTCGATGGCGTCGTCGAGCGAGGTGAGCGCGGTGAGCGGGGTCAAGGTGGAGTCCTCCGTGAGGCCGGGCGGGGGGATCGTTTCGGAAGGCGGTACGGACGGGGCGTGCGCTTCGAGTTGCACGGTTGGTCTTCCTCGTCTGGTCGTTCCGGTCCTGTTGGACCGGGTGTCGGCTTGGTACCGGGTTCTTTTCTTGTCCCGAGGCCCCTTCATCCCGCTGTCCCCGTTCGGGGAAAACAGAAGGGCCGCGGATCCCGGATGGGGTTCCGCGGCCCTGAAGGCGCCGGCCTGATCGGCTGTCAGGCTGGATCACTCCAGGGTTCTGGCCCACGGAAGGCCCACATCAGGTGGTGCTGCGTCGTCTGCTTCCGGAATCCGGCACCGGCCGCCGCAAAGGCATAGGCCTGTGCCTGTGCCGCTACTGCTTCCAGTGCCTTGGTCGGTCGCTCATTGCGCTCACGGATGGGAAGACCCGCGAGAGACACGGAGGACGCCGGTCGGACGGCACGGATGCCGGACAGACCGGTGCCCAGGGCGGAGACGCCGAGCATGCACGTGGAGACGACCGAGCGATCGGTCATTTTGGCGGTGCGGGTGGAGCTGGCGTTGATGCTGATCACTGGAATCGCCTCCTCTCGGCGTCTTGGGGGACTGGGGGTGAGCCAGTCCGACGGATATGTAAGTACAGCACGGAATCAGGGCCTCCGAGAAGGCCACTGTTCCCGTGGCTAAGAACCTATGGGGATTGCTGGGGCATGCGCAAACTATTTTTTCGACGAGTTCGTATCAGTCGTCGTTGTTCTCGCCTGCGCCATCCCGACCTGCGCAGATGGCCAGAACGTCGGCGCCGTAGCGGTTGAACTTGCGGACTCCGACCCCTGGGATACGGGCCAACTCGCCCTCGTCGCCGGGGACTGCCTCGGCGATCGCGATGAGGGTCCTGTCGGTGAAGACGCAGAACGCGGGCTGTCCGCTGCGGCGGGCCTGCGCCGCCCGCCACTCGCGCAGCCGTTCGTAGAGGCCCTCGTCCATGTCGGAGGGGCAGTCGTCACAGCGCATCAGTTTCATCTCACCGGCGTCGGTCAGCGTGCGCCCGCAGACCCGGCAGCGGGCCGGGGTTCTGCTGGTGCGACGTGGGGCGACGGTCGAGCCGGTGGTGTTGAAGCCGCCGAAGCCGCGTTCGACGCCTCCGGCACCACCGGCGGCGCTGCGGCCGGCAATGGCCGACGAGCCGGGGCGCAGTCCGTCGAGGAAGCGGCTTGGCCGTCGGCTGGGGCGGCCGCCGGGTGAACGGGACAGGGCCCAGGAGAGGTAGAGGTGTTCCCTGGCGCGGGTGACGCCGACGTAGAGGAGACGGCGCTCTTCTTCGATCTGCTCGTCGGTCTTGGCGTAGGTGATCGGCATCATGCCTTCGGCGACACCGACGACGAAGACGGCGTCCCATTCGAGGCCCTTGGCGGAGTGCAGGGAGGCGAGGGTGATGCCCTGCACGGTCGGGGCGTGCTGGGCGTTGGCCCGTTCGTCGAGTTCGGCCACGAGGTCGGCGAGGGTGGCGCCGGGTTTGGCGGCGGCGAAGTCCTGGGCGAGGTTCACGAGCGCGGCCAGGGACTCCCAGCGTTCCCTGACGGCTCCGGAGCCGGCGGGGGGTGTTGCGGTCCAGCCTTCGCCCGTCAGAACGGCCCGTACCTGGGAGGGCAGGTCGACGGCGTCGTCGAGGAGGGCGTCGTTGCCGCCGAATCGGGCGGCGCCGCGTAGGGCGATGCCTGCTTTGCGTACCTCGGGGCGGTCGAAGAACCGTTCGGCGCCGCGTAGCTGGTAGGGGATTCCGGCGTCCGCGAGGGCCTGTTCGTAGATCTCCGACTGGGAGTTGGTGCGGAACAGGATGGCGATCTCGGCGGGGGGCACGCCGGTGGCGAGCAGTTCGCGGATGCGGCGGGCGGCGCCTTCGGCTTCGGCGGGCTCGTCGGTGTATTCGGTATAGACGGGGCCGGGGCCGGGGTCGCGTTGGGAGATGAGCTCGAGGCGGTGTTCGGCGGCGCGTCCGCGGGCCTGGGCGAGGAGGCCGTTGGCGAGGTGGACGACCTGGGGTGAGGAGCGGTAGTCGCGGACGAGTTTGACGACGGTGGCGCCTGGGTGGCGGGTGCGGAAGTCGAGGAGGTGGTCGGGGGTGGCGCCGGTGAAGGAGTAGATGGTCTGGCTGGCGTCGCCGACGACGCACAGGTTGTCGCGGTCGCCGAGCCAGAGCTCCAGCAGGCGCTGTTGGAGGGGGCTGACGTCCTGGTACTCGTCGACGACGAAGTGCTGGTACTGGGCGCGGACCTCCTCCGCGATGTCGTGCCGGTCCTGGAGAATGCCGACGGTGAGGAGGAGGACGTCCTCGAAGTCGATGACGGCGCGGTCGCGCTTGAGGTCTTCGTAGGTGGCGTAGAGCTGGGCGATCTCGGCGGGGTCGCGGGGGGCTTCGCGGCCTGCTTTGGCGGCTGCGGCGAAGTAGTCGGCCGGGACGGTCTGGGTGACCTTGGACCATTCGATTTCGGCGGTCACGTCCCGCAGTTCGTTGCGGTCGAGGCGGATGCGGCAGGCGGCGGCCGCGTCGGCGACGATCTGGATCTTGCGGTCGACGATTTTCGGGAGGCTGCCACCGACGGCTTTCGGCCAGAAGTACTGGAGCTGGCGCAGTGCGGCGGAGTGGAAGGTGCGGGCCTGGACTCCGGTGGCGCCGAGTTGGCGGAGGCGGCCGCGCATCTCTCCGGCGGCCCGGTTGGTGAAGGTGACGGCGAGCACGCTGGAGGGCTGGAGGATGCCGGCGCGGACTCCGTAGGCGATGCGGTGGGTGATGGCCCGTGTCTTGCCGGTGCCGGCGCCTGCCAGTACGCACACCGGGCCGTGCAGGGCGGTCGCGACCTCGCGCTGCTCGGGGTCGAGCCCTTCGAGCACCGCGTCGGCCCCGCTCGGCGGAGCCGAATATTGGCCGCTGCCGGGGACCTGCGGGAAGAGGGTGGAGTGCGTTGCTGCTGTCACCCCGCCATGCTGCCAGGTCGGCGGAGACCGGTGGGCCGGTTGTCCACAGGGAGGCATCTGCAGTCGTACTAATGCGGCAGGCGCGGCTCTGATGCGGCAGGTGCGGCTTGTGAGCTTGCGTGAGTGCCCGCGCACGCCGGTGGGAATGGTGAAACGTTCACGTACGTTGCCTTCTCAGCGACCACGCATCCCGAGCCGTAAAGGAGCGCAACAGACATGCCGGGCACTGTGACGATGTACAGCACTTCGTGGTGTGGCTACTGCCGCCGGCTGAAGAGCCAGCTGGACCGCGAGGGCATCACGTACGACGAGATCAACATCGAGCAGGACCCGGAGTCCGCGGCGTTCGTGGAGAAGGCGAATGGCGGAAACCAGACGGTTCCGACGGTGCTGTTCCCGGACGGTTCGACGCTCACGAACCCGTCGCTGGCGCAGGTCAAGCAGAAGATCGGCGCGTAAGCGCTCCGCGGCCGCGGCTTTTGCGGGAGGCGGTCCCTGGGGTGTCTCAGGGGCCGCCTTCGTGTGATGCGTCCCACGCTTGTGGCTTGTCCCACACCAGCGTGTAGCGCCACAGCAGCCGGCGCCGGAAGCGGCATCCGGGCAGCAGTCGCCGGGCGGTCTCCCGGACCTGGCCCCAGTGCATGGTCGAGTCCTCCATGGGCATGCCGGCCGGTCCGTGTTTTCCGCCTCGCACAAGCGCGAGGAACCGGCTCGCGGGCACGCCGCATCCGCTGATCACCCAGTCCAGGAACGTCCGGTTGTACGCCAGCCCGACGATCATCAGCCGGCCGCCGGGTGTGAGCAGCCGTACGAGGCGGGTCACGGCGTCCTCGAAGGCCGTGTGGTGGACGACGGCGACCGCGCTGATGAAGTCGTATCCGCTGTCCGGCAGGGCTGCCTGGTCGAGGTAGTCGCCTTCCAGGAAGGTGACGTTCCCGGGTACGTCCTTGTGCGCGAGCCGGATCATCTCCGGCGAGCGGTCCACGCCGGTCACGGATCCGGCCCTGGCCGCGAGCTTGCGGGCGAGCAGGCCGTCGCCGCAGCCGACGTCCAGGGCCGTGCGGCAGCCGTCGGGGACGGCGGCGAGTACCGCGGGATGGTAGTGGACGTTGTGGTTCCAGTACGGGTCGCTCATCGGCCGGGCCCGTCTCAGACGCTGCGCGTAGGCAGAGGCTTGCCGTACCAGAGTTCGATCAGGCGGGCCGCGATGGAGATGCCGTACGGGGGCAGCACCTCACCGGACTCGAAAGCGGCGCGCAGTTCCTCGCGGGAGAACCAGCGGGCCTCGTGGATCTCGTCGCCGTCGACGGTGATGTCCGTGGAGGTGGCGCGGGCGAGGAAACCGAGCATCAGGCTGGACGGGAACGGCCAGGGCTGGCTGGCGATGTACTCGACCTCGCCGACGGTGATGCCCGCCTCTTCGAAGACCTCACGGCGCACCGACTGCTCGATGGATTCGCCGGGTTCGACGAAGCCGGCGAGGGTCGAGAAGCGGCCTTCGGGCCAGTGCACCTGGCGGCCGAGCAGGATGCGGTCGTCCTCGTCCGTGACGGCCATGATCACCGCGGGGTCGGTGCGCGGGTAGTGTTCGGCGCCGCAGGCCGGGCAGCGGCGGATGTGACCGGCGGCCGCGATGACCGTGCGTTCTCCGCAGCGCGAGCAGAAGCGGTGCATGCGCTGCCAGTTCTCCAGGGCGACCGCGTGCACCATCAGGCCCGCGTCGCGCGGGGACAGCAGCAGACCGGCCTCGCGCAGGCCGGCCGGGCGCGCGGACTGGTCCATGCGGCCCGGGAGGGCGTCCTTCTGGAGCGCGAAGTAGCTGACGCCGTCCTCGTCGGTGCCCAGGAAGTAGCGGTGTGCCTCCGTGAGGGGTGCCTCGAAGGAGGGGGTCATGACGAGTTCGGTCCGGCCGTCGGGCGTCTCGTCGATGAGGACCTGGCCGCCGGAGACCACGAAGCAGCGGGTCGTGGGGTGGCTCCACGCCGCGGCGAGCCAGGCCTCGTCGAGCCGGTGGTGGGCGGCCCGGTCGATGCCGCTCGGGGCGGTGAGTGAGACGGGCCGGTCTGCGGTGTGGTCGGTCCAGGTGGTCACGGGTGCTTCCAACTCCCCCGGTGGAACGGTTGTTTCGGCGGGCGGTTAGCGGGACGTAGGGCTGGAGGGGACCGGGTCGGGCGGGCCTTGGGCGTGCGGGAGGGCCCTCCCAGTGTGCCGTGCGGCGCGGCCCGCCCGGGCGGCAGTCTCTCGCGCGAGCTCCTCAGTGCGCATCACGCCAGTTCTCCCCCAGGTCGCCCCACAGGTATGCGGCGGTCTCGACGCCTTTGAGGAGCAGATCGAGTTCGACCTTCTCGTTGGGGGCGTGCCAGCCGTCGGACGGGATGGAGATGCCGAGGAACAGGACGGGTGCGCCGAGGACGTCCTGGAGGTCGGCGGCGGGTCCGGAGCCGCCCTCACGGGTGAAGCGGACCGGCTGTTGGAAGGCGCGGCCCATGGCGCGTACGACGGACTGCAGGGCGGGATGGTCGAGGGGTGTAAGGCAGGGGCGGGTGGCCGCGCCGAACGTGATGTCGTGCCGGATCCCGGCGGGCAGCCGGTCGGCGGCCCAGGCGCGGACGGCCTTTTCGATGTGGTCGGGGTCCTGGCCGGCGACGAGCCGGAAGGAGAGTTTGACCATGGCCGAGGACGGGATGATCGTCTTGCTGCCGGGGCCCTGGTAACCGCCGCCGATGCCGTTGACCTCGGCGGTGGGGCGGGCCCAGATGCGCTCCAGGGTGGTGTGGCCGGCCTCGCCGTGTGTGGCGGTGGACTTGGCGGTGCGCAGCCACTGTTCCTCGTCGAAGGGCAGTTCGGCGAAGAGTTCGCGTTCGCGGTCGGTGAGTTCGGTGACGCCGTCGTAGAAGCCGGGGATCGCCACGCGGGCGTGCTCGTCGTGCAGGGCGGAGACCAGGTGGGCGGCCGCGGTGGCCGGGTTGGGAACGGCGCCGCCGAAGGAGCCGGAGTGGATGTCCTGCTCGGGCCCGTGCAGGGTGATCTCGCACTCGGCGAGGCCGCGCATGCCGGTGCACACGGTGGGGGTGTCCGCGGACCACATGCCGGTGTCGGAGACGATCACGGTGTCGGCGGCGAGCCGGCCCGCGTGCTGCTCGACGAGGGTGCGGAAGTTCGGGGAGCCGGATTCCTCCTCGCCCTCGATCAGCAGTTTCAGGTGGACGGCGGGTGCGGTGCGGCCGGTGGCGGCGAGGTGGGCGCGGACGCCGAGTGTGTGGAAGAACACCTGGCCCTTGTCGTCTGCGGCTCCGCGCGCGTGGAGGCGGCCCGAGCGGATCACCGGCTCGAAGGGGTCGCTGTCCCAGCCGTCCTCGCGGGCGGCGGGCTGAACGTCGTGGTGGCCGTAGACGAGGACGGTGGGTGCCTGGGGGTCGTCGGCGGGCCATTCGGCGAAGACGGCGGGAGCGCCGTCGGTCGGCCACACCTCGGCGGTGGGGAAGCCGGTCTCCTTGAGCTTGGCGGCGAGCCACTCGGCGCTGCGGCGCACGTCCGCCGCGTGCTCGGGCTGGGCGGACACCGACGGGATGCGCAGCCACCCCGCGAGGTCGTCGAGGAAGGCTGTGCGGTGGGTGTCGATGTACGTGCGGACGGCGCTGTCCGGGGTCTCGCTCATGGTCACGAGCCTATCGGCCCGCGCCGACATCCTGGTCCGCCGGTTCCTCTCCGGAGGGCTCGGCCAGCAACAGCTCTTCCAGTGCGGCCCGGTCCGGGAGGGTGTCGGGGGATACGACCTCGCCGCTGCGGACGTACAGGAACGCGGCCTTGACGGCCTCCAGGGGCACGCCCTGCTGCTCGGCCCAGGCGAGCCGGTACAGCGCGAGCTGCAGCGGGTCCCCGGTGCGGGCGCGGCTGGTCTTCCAGTCGACGATCTCGTACGTGGTCCTCTCGCCGTCGTCCGTGCGGTAGACGGCGTCGATGCGGCCCCGCACCACGCGTCCGGCGATGGCCAGCTGGAAGGGTGCCTCGACGCGGTGCGGGGTGCGGTGTGCGTAGGGGGTGCGTTCGAAGGCGTCCTTGAGCACTTCGAGGTCGCGCTCGTCCGCGATCTCGGCTTCGCTGCCGGGCAGCTCCTCCGGTTCCAGCATGGGCAGCCGCAGTTCCTCGAAGCGTGCCTCGACCCAGGCGTGGAAGCGGGTGCCGCGGCGCGCGGCGGGTTGCGGGGGGCGCGGCATGGGGCGTGCGAGTTCCTGGGCGAACCCGTCGGGGTCGGCGGCCAGGCGCAGCACCTGGGACGCGGTCAGGGAGGGCGGCAGGGGTACGTCGGTGATGCCTGTGCGGGTGCGCAGCAGCTCTCCGGTGAGGGCGTCCAGGTCGCGGTCCCAGGAGGCGACGGTGCGGGCCTCCTCGGGGGTGAGCGCGGGGGTGTCCTCGGCCGGGTGCCGGCGGGCGTGCGGGACGGTCGGGGTGCGATCGCCGAGGGGCACACGCGCGTGGAGTTCCTGCCGCGGCTGCGCCGGGCGGTCGGTCGTCCAGGAGTCCCAGTCGGAGGCGTCCTGCTCGGGGAAGCCGTCGGGGAACCCGTCGCGGGGGCCTTCCTCGTCGTCGGGGTCTTCGTAGAGGTCCTCGTCGTCCGGTGGAGGCGGCCATTCCGGGTCGTCGTGCGCGGAGGGGTCGTGGGTGGCCGTGGGGCGGGTGCCGGTGTGCGACGCGGCGCGGTCCAGGTGTGCCAGTACGGTTTCGGCGGCGGCCCGGCGGCGGGCGAGTGCCGCGTCGTCCAGGGGGAGCGGCCAGGCGTGGTCGGCGGCGGCCTCGTGCAGGGCCGGGTTCTCCTCGTCCTCGGCGGGCTCGTCGGCCCAGACCTCGATCTCGCCGTAACCGGCGGCGCAGTGCTCGTAGAGGGCGTGGAGGAAGTCCGAGGGCCCGCGGGGGCGTTTCTGGGCGGGTCCCCACCAGTGGCCGGAGCCGAGCAGCAGGGAGCGGGGGCGGGTGAAGGTGACGTAGCCGAGGCGCAGCTCCTCGGTGTGCTGGTACTCCTTCATGGCCTCGTGGAAGGCCTTCATGCCCCGGGAGTCCCAGCTCTGGACGTCGGGCAGGGTGTCGGCGTCGCCGCGCAGGGTGTGGGGCAGGACCTTGCCCTGGGAGGTCCACTTCTCGCGGCCCTGGGTGCTGGGGAAGGTGCCGGTGACCAGTCCGGGGACGGCGACGACGTCCCATTCCAGGCCCTTGGACTTGTGCGCGGTGAGCACCTTGACGGTGTTCTCGCCACCGGGCAGGGCGTTGTCGAGGCCCTTCTCGTACTGGGCGGCGGTGCGCAGGAAGCCGAGGAACGCCAGGAGGGAGGCGTCGGGGTCGTTGGCGGCGAACGACGCGGCGATGTCCAGGAAGTTCGACAGGGTCTCGCGGCGGCGGGCGGCCAGTGCATGCGGGGACGCGGACAGTTCCACCTCCAGGCCGGTGACGGCGAGCACCCGGTGCAGGACGTCCATCAGCGGGTCCGCGAGGGAGCGGCGCAGCTCGCGCAGTTCGGCGGCGAGGCGCGCGAAGCGTACGCGCGCGTCGGGCGAGAACGGCAGTCCGTCGTCCTCCTGTTCGGCGTGCATCGGCAGCTCGAGGAAGGTGTCGAGGGCGTCCGCGAGCGAGATCACCTCGGACGGGTCGACGCCCTCGACGGCTGCAGCGAGCCGGCGGTCCGGGTCGTCGTCGGGGCTCACGCGCGCGTGCGACACGAGCAGCCGGGCGCGACGGCCCAGGAGGGCGAGGTCGCGGGGGCCGATGCGCCAGCGCGGGCCGGTGAGCAGGCGCACCAGGGAGGCGTTGGCGCCGGGGTCCTGGAGGACCTCGCAGACGGCGACGAGGTCGGCGACCTCGGGCAGGTGCAGCAGCCCGGACAGGCCCACGACCTCCACGGGGATGTCCCGGGCGACGAGTGCTCCCTGGATCTGGGCGAAGTCGGTCGCGGTGCGGCACAGGACCGCGATCTCGCCGGGCGCGGTGCCGGTGTTCACGAGGTGGGTGATGGAGTCGGCGATCCAGTCGATCTCCTCGGCGTGGGTGCGCAGCAGGGCACAGCGGACCTGTCCGTCGTGCTCGGCTCCGGGGGCGGGGCGCAAGGCCTCCACGCCCGCGTGCATCGCGCGCAGCGGCTCGGCGAGGCCGTTGGCGAGGTCGAGGAGGCGGCCGCCGCTGCGGCGGTTCTCGCTGAGCGCCTGGCGGGTCGCGGGCCGGCCGTCGGTGTGCGGGAAGTGCTCGGGGAAGTCGTCGAGGTTGGCGACGGACGCGCCGCGCCAGCCGTAGATCGCCTGGCAGGGGTCGCCGACGGCGGTCACGGGGTGGCCGGTGCCGCCGCCGAACAGTCCCGCGAGCAGGACGCGTTGGGCCACCGACGTGTCCTGGTACTCGTCGAGCAGCACCACACGGAACTCCTCGCGCAGGATGCGGCCGACCTCGGGAAGGCCTGCGAGGGCCGCAGAGAGGGCGATCCGGTCGCCGAAGTCGAGCAGGTCGCGCTCTCGCTTGGCCGCGCGGTAGCGGCCGACCAGTTCGGCCAGTTCACGGCGGGCGGCGGCCGTCTCGGGGACCTTGCGCAGGTCGGCGTTGGTGAGTTTGACGCCCTCCAGGGTGCGCAGCAGTTCGGCGTCGTACGCGCGCAGGTCCTGCGGTCGTACGAGGTGCTCGGCCAGCTCGGAGTCGAGGGTGAGGAGGTCGCTGACGAGGTCCGGGAAGGAGCGGGTCAGTGCCGGGTAGGGGCCGGGGGCCTCGCGCAGTACGCGCGCGGCGAGCTGGTAGCGGGTGGCGTCGGCGAGCAGGCGGGAGGCCGGTTCGAGGCCGATGCGCAGGCCGTGTTCGCTCAGCAGGCGGCCCGCGAAGGCGTGGTAGGTGGAGATCACCGGCTCGCCCGGCGGGTTGTCCGGGTCGATCACGTCCGGGTCGGTGACGCCCGCCTTGACGAGTGCCTTGCGAACGCGTTCGGCGAGTTCACCGGCCGCCTTGTTGGTGAACGTCAGGCCGAGGACCTGCTCGGGTGCGACCTGTCCGGTGCCGACCAGCCACACCACTCGGGCCGCCATGACGGTCGTCTTGCCCGACCCGGCTCCGGCCACGATCACCTGCGGGGCGGGCGGCGCGACGATGCAGGCCGTCTGCTCCGGGGTGAACGGGATGCCCAGGAGCTCCTTGAGCTGCTCGGGTCCGGTGATACGTGCGGGCATGTCGGAGAGGCTAGCGGCGGCCACTGACAGCGGGTGCCGTCTCGTCTGCCGGGCCCGGAGAAGCGCTGGTCGGCACGGAGGGTGTGGTCCGTCACAGGCGTTGTCACTCCACGACGTGCCGGCCCTCCGGCCGCGCGCTGCACGAGGCCCGGAACGCGCAGTGCGTGCAGTGCTGACCCGTGGTCGGTGAGAAGCGCTCGTCGAGGACCTTGCCCGCGGCGGTGGCCAGCAGCTCACCCGCCCACTCCCCCTCAAGGGGCTCCTGGACCTGCACCTTGGGCAGGGTGTCGCCGCCGTCCTTCTTGGCAGCCCCCTGCCGCAGCTGGACGAGTTCGGCGCCGCCCGGCTGGGGGCGCAGGCCGTCGAACGCCTCGTCGACGGCGCCCTCGCGCACGGCGAGCTGATAGACGGCGAGCTGCGGATGGCGGGCCACCTCGGCGGCGCTGGGCGCCTGCTTGCCGGTCTTGAAGTCGACCACGTAGGCGCGGCCCTCGCCGTCCGTCTCGACGCGGTCTATGGAGCCTCGGATGCGCACCTCGTAGTCGCCCGCATCGAGGGTGACGTCAAAGTCGTGTTCGCTGGCCACCGGCGTACGCCCGCCGCGGGCGCCGTTGGAGTCGATGTGCCACTTCAGGAAGCGTTCGAGCGCCACGCGCGCGTTGTCCTTCTCCTGGGCGGACTTCCACGGCGCGTCGAAAGCGAGCGCGTTCCACACCGAGTCGAGGCGCTCCATGAGGACGGCGAGGTCGGCGGGGGTGCGTCCGGAGGCCACCTCGTCGGCGAGGACGTGCACCACGTTGCCGAAGCCCTGGGCGGCGGTCGCAGGCGTGTCGGCCTTCACCTCGCGGCCCAGGAACCACTGCAGGGCGCAGGTGTTCGCGAGCTGGTCGAGGGCGCTTCCGGAGAGCACGACGGGCTGGTCGCGGTCGCGCAGCGGCACCTTGCTCTCGGTCGGATCCCACATGCCCCACCAGCGGTAGGGGTGCGCGGACGGCACCAGGGGCCGGCCGTCCTCGTCGGCGAGCGCGGCGAGCCGGGCCAGCCGGCCTGCGGCGGCCTTTCTGAGAGCGTCGGAGGCGCTGGGGTCGACGGTCGTGGCACGCAGTTCGGCGACGAGGGCGGCGACGGACAGTGGGCGGCGCGGGCGGCCGGTGACGTCCCTGGGCTCGGCGCCGAGTTCGGCAAGGAAGCGGGAGGGCTGGTCGCCGTCGTCGGCGGGGGCCTTCACGGCGGTGACGACGAGGCGTTCACGCGCGCGTGTGCAGGCGACGTAGAACAGGCGCCGCTCCTCCGCCAGCAGTGCGCCGGGGGTGAGGGGTTCGGCGAGCCCGTCTCGGCCGATGCGGTCGGCCTCCAGCAGGGAGCCGCGACGGCGCAGGTCGGGCCACAGGCCCTCCTGGACGCCTGCGATGACGACCAGGCGCCACTGCAGGCCCTTGGAGCGGTGCGCGGTCATCAGGCGTACGGCGTCGGGGCGCACGGCGCGGCGGGTGAGTGTGTCGGCGGCGATGTCCTGGGCCTCGATCTCCTCGAGGAAGTTGAGGGCGCCCTGCCCGCCGGTGCGCTCCTCGGCGCGCGCGGCGGTCGCGAACAGGGCGCATACGGCGTCGAGGTCGCGGTCGGCGTTGCGCCCGGCCGCGCCACCGCGCCGGGAGGCACTCTCCAGGCGTCTGGGCCACGGTGTGCCGTCCCACAGCTCCCAAAGGGCTTCCTCGGCGGTGCCGCCGCCCGCGAGCCGCTCACGGGCCTTCCTGAGAAGTGTGCCGAGGCGCTGGGCTCCGCGCGCGTACGCCGGATCGTGTGCCACCAGCCGCTCCGGCTCGGCCAGCGCCTGTGCGAGCAGTTCGTCGGAGGGAGGCGGTACGGGGTTGCCGGCGGCCCGCTCCTCCTCGCGCAGGGCGCGGCCCAGGCGACGCAGGTCGGCGGTGTCCATGCCGGCGAGCGGCGAGGCGAGGAGGGTGAGCGCGGTTTCGGCATCGAGCCAGGGTTCGGGGTCCGCGCCGTCCTGGTCGGCTTGTCGGGGGTGGTCCCCTCCCGCGGCCTCAGCCTGCGCCACGGCGCGCAGTGCCGTCAGCAGTGGGGTCACGGCCGGTTCGTGGCGCACCGGCAGGTCGTCGCCGTCGATGTCCAGGGGGACTCCGGCGGCTGTCAGGGCGCGGCGCACGGTTGGGATGGTGCGGGCTCCGGCGCGTACCAGGACGGCCATCTCGCCCCACGGAACGCCGTCCTCCAGATGTGCTCGGCGCAGGATGTCGGCGACGTTGTCCAGTTCCGTGCCGGGCGTGGGGTATGTGTACACCTCGACGCGGCCGCCGTCCCGTACCGCGGCGAGTTCCCGGTGGGCGCGCACCTTTTCCGCCTGCAGGCGGGTCAGCGGCATGCGCTGGGTCAGCAGCCGGGTGGCGGCCAGGAGGGTGGCGCCCGAGCGGCGGGACGTCCTGAGGACCTGCACGGGCGCCGGTGCGCCGTCCGTCCGCGGGAAGGCGTGCGGGAAGTCCAGGATGCCGCCCACGTCGGCGCCCCGGAACGCGTAGATCGACTGGTCGGGGTCGCCGAAGGCCACCAGGGTCCGGCCGCCGCCCGCGAGGGCGTGCAGGAGGCGTACCTGCGCCGGATCGGTGTCCTGGTACTCGTCCACGTAGACCGCGTCGTACCGGGCGGCCAGCCGCGCGGCGACCTGGGGGCGGCGGGCCAGCAGCACGGCGCGGTGGACCAGCTCCGCGTAGTCGATCACTCCCTGGAGGTCGAGAACGTCCAGGTATTCGGCGAGGAAGACGGAAGCGGCCTCCCAGTCGGGGCGGCCGATGCGCTCGGCGAAGCGGCGCAGGGCGTCCGGGCCGAGGCCGAGTTCCCGGCTGCGGGCCAGCACGGCGCGGACCTCGTCGGCGAAGCCGCGTGTGGTCAGGCAGGCGCGCAGCTCATCGGGCCAGCGCACGTGTGCGAGGCCGAGGCGCTCCAGGTCGGGCTGGCCGGCGAGCAGCTCGCGCACGGCCACGTCCTGCTCGGGGCCGGACAGCAGGCGCAGCGGCTCGACGAAGAGGTCGCTGTCCTGGTGGGCACGGACCAGGGCGTAGCAGAACGAGTGGAACGTGGTGGCCTGCGGGGCGTGTGCTGCTCCGGCGCGCAGCGCCATGCGGTCGCGCAGGTCGACGGCGGCCCTGCGGCTGAACGTCAGCACGAGGATGCGTTCCGGATCGCCGCCGCGGGCTGTCCGGGCGGCCACGGACTCGACGAGCGTGGTCGTCTTGCCGGTGCCCGGGCCTGCGAGAACGAGCAGTGGGCCGGCCTCGTGGTCAACCACCGCGCGCTGTGCTGCGTCCAGTCGAGGGGGATCCACCCGGCCCGGCGGGGTACGCACCAGTCGGTAAGCGCCACGACCCCCCTGCCGCACCTGGGGGTGCGGCAGGCGCCTGGTGGAGAAAGAGGAGCTCACGTGGTTCGCCGGTCCTGGTGGTCGTACTCGGGCTTGACACTGCCGGCGCGGGGCGCCGTCGTTGCGGGGTGGTGGTCGGGCGACGGGTGGGAGGACTGCCGCCCGTGGCGGGCGGTGGCCGCGGGATGAGGTGGACGCGCGCCGTCGACGCTACGCCCGCACGTGCTGCGGAAGCAGGGCTTCGCCTTGTTCCGGCGGGCACCTCGGGTCACTGGTGTCCCCCGGTGCACGAACGTACGGCATGTCACGGACGTGCCGTGCTTCCCCCGTACGGGCCACAGGTTCCCCTTCGGCCCGTCCGATGCCGGAAGCTGTCAGATGTGACCTTCCGCGCGTTCGTCGCCGCCCCATCGCGCCCGCTTCATATCGACGCGCGGCAGATGTCCCTCGGTCGCGCGGCCGGCCTCGCGCAGGGGCGTGCCTTCCTCGCGGTAGTGACCCAGCGCCTCCAGCTCGTGGCCCGGGAGCAGCACGCCGTCCGCACGGACGACGCGCCACCAGGGCACCGCTCCCCCGTAGAGGGCCATCACGCGGCCGACCTGGCGCGGACCGCCATCCTCCAGCCACTCGGCCACGTCCCCGTACGTCATGACACACCCCGGCGGAATGCGTTCGGCCACGTCAAGGACTCGCTCCGCGTACTCCGGCAGGGCATCCGCCGGCAGGCTCTCCTCGCTCATCCGCCCCATCCTGCCTCAACCCACCGACAATGTGACATGAGAGCGGCCGAGCTCATCTCTCGCCTCCGCGCAGCGGTTCGGGCAGACTGTGCGCCCCCGCATTTGCACCCTGATGCCCCCGTGTGTCGGGTGGACATGCCACCATCGTGCGGGCGGTGACTGGTGATACGAGATCAAGAAGAGACCATGAAGCAGCAGGGCGTGCACCCCGACGGCGCGGAGGGCACCTCTGAGGCTTCGCCGCGCCCGGACACCGCCGCCGCGCACGACAGTGCCCACGACGACGCGACCAGGAAGAACCGCGACGAGGACGCGGCCGGGAAGACCCGCGCCGACGAAAACGCGCACCGGACGGCGCAGGACAGCGAAAACCCGCGCAAGAAGGCGCAAGGTGACGAGAAGCCGCAGGCGGCGGAGACACCGCGGCGGGCCGAGCAGGACGAGGACTGCGCCGACGCCCACAACGACGAGGTCGAGGGCGACGAACCGCTGCTCCCCGCGCGCGTGCACCGTCCTTCCGATCTGATGCGCCTCCTGGTGGGCGTGCTCGCGATCGTCGTGCTGCTCGCCGTCGCCGCGTTCGCGCACGGCACGACGTCGGGGCTCGAACAGGACATCAACAAGGGCACCGGGCAGGCACCGGATCTGCTGATCAAGATCGCGGGGCTGGCGTCGAGTATCGCGATCCTCCTGGTGCCGGTCGCCTTCGCGATCGAGCGGCTGATCAAGCGGGACGGGCTGCGCATCGCCGACGGCGTCCTCGCCGCGGTCCTGGCCCACGGGGTGACGCTCGCCACGGACCTGTGGGTCGCCAGGGCCGCCCCGCCCTCCATCCAGGAGGCGCTCACCCAGCCCTCCCCCGGCGACATCCACGCCCTGACCGACCCGGTGCACGGCTATCTCGCCCCCGTCATCGCCTATATGACCGCCGTGGGCATGTCACGCAGACCGCGCTGGCGCGCGGTGCTGTGGGTGGTGCTGCTGCTCGACGCCTTCTCGATGCTGGTCACCGGCTACACGACACCGTTCTCGATCATCCTGACGGTGCTGATCGGCTGGAGCGTTGCCGCGGGGACGCTGTACGCGGTCGGCTCACCGAACGTACGGCCCACCGGGCGGACCCTGATGGCGGGGCTGCGCACCGTCGGCTTCCACCCGGTGAGCGCGGCGCGCGACGAGGCGCCCGACAACACGGACAACGGCGACCGCGGCCGACGCTACTTCGTCACCCTGGAGGACGGCCCGCCCCTCGACGTGACCGTCGTCGACCGCGAGCAGCAGGCCCAGGGTTTCTTCTACCGGGTGTGGCGGCGGCTGACGCTGCGCGGGATCACCACCCGACGCAGCCTGCAGTCGCTGCGCCAGGCCCTGGAACAGGAAGCGCTCCTCGCTTACGCGGCCATCGCGGCCGGCGCCAACGCGCCCAGGCTGATCGCGACCTCCGAGCTGGGCCCCGACGCCGTGATGCTCGTCTACGAACACACCGGCGGGCGCACCCTCGACCAGCTGTCCGACGAGGAGATCACCGACGATCTGCTGCACGACACCTGGCACCAGGTGCGGGCCCTGCAGTCGCGGCGCATCGCGCACCGCAGACTCGCCGGTGACGCCATCGTGGTGGATCGTTCCGGCACGCTCATCCTGACCGATCTGCGCAGCGGTGAGATCGCGGCCGGTGATCTGGTGCTGCGGATGGACATCGCCCAGCTGCTGGCCACGCTCGGGCTGCGGGTCGGCGCGGAGCGGGCGGTGGCGTCCGCGGTCGGCGTGCTCGGCCCGGACGCGGTGGCCGACTGTCTGCCCATGCTGCAGCCGATCGCACTGACACGCTCCACGCGCGCGACACTGCGGAGACTGGCCCGGGAGCGGGCCAAGCGCGAGCGGGAAGCGGTCCTGGAGGCGTCCCGGCAGGCCAAGCCGGCCCGGCTGGGCGACGGCCGCGAGGGCACCGGCGTCGTGCTCGACAAGCCCGACAAGAAGTCCGTACGCGCCGCGCAGCGGGCCGAGAAGCGGGCGATCGACGAGGCCCTGGACGAGGCGCGCGAGGAGGATCTGCTCACCCAGATCCGTCACCAGGTGCTGCGGATCCGGCCGCAGGCGCCCGTCGAACCGGCCCGCCTGGAGCGGGTGCGGCCACGCACGCTGATCAGTTTCATCGCGGGCGCCGTCGGCGCGTACTTCCTGCTGACCCAGCTCACACACATCCAGTTCGGCACGCTGTTCTCGAACGCCTCGTGGGGCTGGGTGGCGGCAGCCGTGTTCTTCTCGGCGCTGAGCTATGTCGCGGCGGCGATGCAGCTGCTGGGCTTCGTGCCCGAGCGGGTGCCGTTCTGGCGGGCCGCGGCGGCGCAGCTCGCCGGGTCGTTCGTGAAGATCGTGGCGCCCGCGGCGGTCGGCGGTGTCGCCCTGAACACACGCTTCCTGCAACGCGCGGGGGTGCGGCCGGGGCTCGCGGTGGCGAGCGTCGGCGCGTCGCAGCTGTTCGGGCTGGGCTGCCACATCCTGATGCTGCTCTCTTTCGGCTATCTCACGGGCACCGAGAAGACGCCGTCCCTGTCGCCGTCCCGCACGGTCATCGCCGGTCTGCTGACGGTCGCGGTGCTCGTCCTGGTGGTGACGTCGGTGCCGTTCATGCGGAAATTCGTCGTCACGCGCGTGAGGTCGCTGTTCGCGGGCGTCGTGCCGCGCATGCTCGACGTCCTGCAGCGGCCGCAGAAGCTGGTCACCGGCATCGGCGGCATTCTGCTGCTGACCGCCTGCTTCGTGATGTGCCTGGACGCCTCGATCCGGGCGTTCGGGCACGGGCAGACGCTGAGCCTGGCGAGCGTCGCGGTCGTCTTCCTCGCGGGCAACGCACTCGGTTCGGCCGCCCCGACCCCGGGCGGCGTGGGCGCGGTCGAGGCGACCCTGACGGTCGGCCTCATCGCCGTCGGCCTTCCCAAGGAGGTCGCCGCGCCCGCAGTGCTGCTGTACCGGCTCCTGACGCTGTGGCTGCCGGTGCTGCCGGGCTGGCTGTTCTTCAACCATCTGACGCGCAGGGACGCGCTCTAGAACCACGGATGGCGAAAAGGGCATCCACCCGCACGGCCCACGCCCCGAGCGCCCCACCCCGTACGGCGCCACGATGGAAACATGCCGAAACGTCCCCGGATCCGCGCCAGCGCCCTGACAACCGCTGCCGTCCTTCTGTCCTCCCTGATGGCGGGCTGCACCGGCGACCCCGGCAACGGGGATCTGTCGGGTCAGAAGCTGAACTGGAAGAACTGCCCGGCACCGTCCGAGTCCGAGGGCGGCGGCAGCGCCCCCACCCCGCTGCCGCACGGCGGCCGGTGGCAGTGCGCGACCATGAAAGCGCCCCTGAACTGGGACAGCCCCGAGGGCGACACCATCGACATCGCGTTGATCCGGGTGAAGGCCAGCGGCGACCCGAGCAAGCGGATCGGCTCGCTCATCTTCAATTTCGGCGGCCCGGGCGGCTCCGGCGTGAGCACGCTGCCGAGCTTCGCCTCGGACTACGAGGCCCTGCGCACCCGCTACGACCTGGTGAGCTTCGACCCTCGCGGGGTCGGCCGCAGCGCGGGCGTGAAGTGCGAGGACGACCAGCAACTCGACACGTACTTCCAGCAGGACGCGACGCCCGAGAACACCGCCGAGCAGTCGAAGTACCTGAACAACACCAAGGAGTTCAACAAAGCCTGCCAGAAGCACTCCGGCAAGGTGCTGCCGTACGTGCGCACCACCGACGCCGCCCGCGACATGGACCTGATGCGCATGGTCCTCGGCGACGACAAGCTGCATTACTTCGGCATCTCCTACGGCACCGAACTCGGCGGCGTCTACGCCCACCTGTTCCCCAAGAACGTCGGGCGGGCCGTGTTCGACGCGGTCGTCGACCCGACGCAGAACTCGGAACAGAGCTCGCTCGCACAGGCCAGGGGCTTCCAGCTCGCGCTCGACAACTACGCCCGGGACTGCACCTCCAAGAGCACTCCATGTCCGGTCGGCAGCACTCCGCAGGACGTCAAGGACCGGATCGCCACCCTGCTGAAGGACCTGGACAGCAAGCCGATCCCGGGAATCTTCCCCCGCCAGCTGACCCAGACAGCCGCAACGAACGGCATCGCGCAGGCCTTGTACTCCAAGGACTTCTGGAAGTACCTCACCGAGGGCCTGGAACAGGCGTACGCCGGCGACGGCAAGGTGCTGATGCTGCTGTCCGACTCTCTGAACGGGCGCAACGAGAGCGGTCAGTACAGCAACCTCACCGCCGCGAACGTCTCCATCAACTGCGCCGACGAGAAGCCCCGGTACACCGCCACCGACGTGAAGGCGAGGCTGCCGCAGTTCCGGGCCGCCTCTCCGCTGTTCGGCGACTATCTGGCCTGGAGCCTGGTCACCTGCGCCGACTGGCCGGTGGCGGGAGCCGCCGACCACCCGGACGTCAGCGCTCCCGGCGCCGCACCGATCCTGGTGGTCGGCAACACCGGCGACCCGGCCACCCCGTACGAGGGAGCGAAGAAAATGGTGGACGCGCTGGGCAAGGGCGTCGGCGTCGAGCTGACGTACAAGGGTCAGGGGCACGGCGCGTACGACAGCAAGAACAAGTGCGTGCAGAGCGCCGTGAACAGCTATCTGCTGGACGGAAAGGTTCCTGCAGCCGGCACCGTCTGCTCCTAGTCCCGACCGGCTCCGCACCCGGCCGGCCTTGTCCCAACCTGCCCGGCAGATGTTGAAAAGACGCAGGTCAGAGAGTTATCCACAGGCCGCCATGGCCTTGAGTCGATCCACCTACTATGGCCTGACTGCTCCCCGCGGCTCCGTGCGGGGAGGGAGCTCATGAGGGGGAGCACATGTCACGTTTCGCACGGTGGACCGCCGCGGCCGCAGCCGCGGTGCTGATGGCCGGCTGCAGCAGCGGTTCGCCCGGCGGAAACAGGGACGACTCGCTCACCTCGCAGAAACCCGACTGGGGCCGTTGCAAGGGCCCGTCGGCGCCGGGCGGCAACTGGCAGTGCGCGAGATTGAAGGTGCCACTGGACTGGGCGAAGCCACGCGGCGAGACGATCGGCCTGGCACTGATCCGTTCCAAGGCGAGCGGGGGCAGCCGGATCGGCTCGCTCGTGTTCAACTTCGGCGGTCCCGGCGGCTCCGGCGTCTCCATGATGCCGTTGTACGAGAGCACGATCGCCAAGCTCCACGAGCGGTACGACCTGGTGAGCTGGGATCCGCGCGGGGTCGGCGCCAGCGAAGGGATCCGCTGCCGCAGCGACAAGGCGATCCAGGCCGCCGAGACGGTCGACGCCACGCCGGACGACGCCATCGAGGAGAAGGCATACCTCGACGACGCCACAGATTTCGGCAGGGGGTGTGAGAAGGCCGCCGGAAAACTGCTCTCGCATGTCTCGACGACGGACACCGCGCGCGACATGGATCTATTGCGCCAGGTCCTGGGTGACCGGACGATGCACTACTTCGGCATCTCGTACGGCACCGAGCTGGGCGGTGTGTACGCGCACCTGTTCCCGAAGAACGTGGGGCGGGTGGTGCTGGACGCCGTCGTCGACCCGACCGCCGACAGCGTGGGCCACGCGAAAAACCAGGCCCTCGGCTTCCAGCGTGCGCTGGACGACTACCTCAAGTCGACGGGGCAGGACCCGAAGCAGGGCTCTCGGAAGATCGCGGACCTGCTCAAGCGGATCGACGCGAAGCCGCTGCCGACGTCGTCCGGCCGCAAACTCACCCAGACCCTGGCCCTCACCGGCATCGTGCGGCCGCTCTACAGCAAGGAGGGCTGGCCCACGCTCACCAGCGCACTCAAGGCGGCCGAGGCCGGCGACGGTTCGCAGCTGCTGACGCTGGCCGACGACTACAACGAGCGGGAACCTTCGGGCCATTACGGCACGACGACGCATGCGCAACGGGTCATATCGTGCCTGGACGACAGGCAGCGGCCGACGCCCGAGAAGGTGAAGAAGCTGCTGCCGGAGTTCGAGAAGATATCGCCCGTGTTCGGCGACTTCCTGGGCTGGGACACCGCGGGCTGGTGCCACGACTGGCCGGTGGCCGGGCAGTTCGACCATCCGGAGGTCAGCGCGCCGGGAGCCGCGCCCGTGCTGGTGGTGGGCAACACCGGGGACCCGGCGACGCCGTACGAGGGCGCCCGCAGGATGGCCGACGGGCTGGGCAAGGGCGTGGGTGTGGAGCTCACCTGGAAGGGCGAGGGTCACGGGGCATACGGGAGCGGCAGCGACTGCGTGGACTCGACGGTGAACGCGTATCTGCTGGACGGGACTGTTCCGAAGGACGGCAAGGTGTGCTCATGACGGCCGTCGGCGACTCCTGCTCGGGGCGGGATGCAGCGCCACACATATCGCCTGACCCCGTTCGGGACGCCGACCATTCTTGAGCAGCTCGTTCGTGATTTCTCTGTCCGGATATCCCGTCTGAGCACCGAGGGAACCACAGGAATACGTCGCTGCCGTCACGGCCGCCCGTACTGCCGAGACCCGGTCCGGATCGGAGAGGGGTCGCGCTGTACAGACCCCGGCCAGACAATCACCGGCGCCGGTTGTGTCGGGGTGACCTTGCAGGCGGACGAGTTGAACAGCTTCGAGTTCCTGTCTCCCGAGGTCGCCGACCGCACGATTCCGCAGCTGGCCCGACGAATCCTTGCCGCTATCGAGGCCCGATCATCAGAGACCGCACCGATCTACCTCAAACACGGGCAGCAGCCCAGCAGCGTTGCCGCGTAGCGGCACGGGAGCCGCCGCCCCCTGATCGCTGTCGAATCCCAGCTGATGCTTGACGCTCCGGTCTCAGGTGATGCTTGACGGTGGGCCTAGACAACATCGGAAACCTTGTGAGGCTTGTTCGCTTTCACATTACGGACCGGGACGTCGGTCGTGCGCCGGATGACCCGGACCTGGCTGTCCAGCTCGACGATGATCATCGAGTCCGACACATGCACGGTCACGGTCTGCCCTTCGTACAGGGCGGCCGAGGGACACGACCTGCCGACAGACCATGACTGTGCCCACCGCGCTGACCCGCCGCTGCACACGCACGGGCTCGATGCCCGGACGCGGCGGCGGTCCGGCCGGACGCAGGCCCCGCAGTCGGCGGACTTCCTCGCTGGTCAGCGGGTTGGGCCGCACCCGCAGCAGTTCCCGCGAGGATAGATCGAACAACGACAGTGTCTCGTCGTCGATGCGGATACCCACCTGGCGGCCTCCGAGGATCTCCGCCGCCAGCACCTGGTGCCCGCCCAGGCCCACCAGGCCGCTGTTGTTCACGACCCGGTCCACCTCGAACGCGACCCCCGTCGCCGGCCGGAAGCGGGGCCGGTCCGGCCGCACGTCCGCCCCGGGCGGCCAGCCGCCCCAGATCCGCCACCGACAAGTGTGACCGCACGGTCATGATCCGTGCTCCCGCGATCAGCAGTGGATCACCGATGTTTCGGCCCAGAAGGTCACCGTCAGTCCTGAGCGGGCCGGTCCGAGTCAGAACTGCTTGCCCGCGACCTGCAGATTCCGACTCGCAGGCACCACCCGCTCGAACTCCACCGGCCTACCGGGCTCCAGCTGAACCAATGCCGGGACCAGATCAGGCAGGCCGGCCGACACGGGCGACACCTCGGCCGGATCCGGCTCCGCAAGAGGTGTCCGCTGCTGCGGCACCGACGCGAGCACTCCGGGCACCCTCAGGCCCAGCACGTCCCGCTCCTGCTTGGGAACCGGGGTGAACCGGTCACCCGGAGACTGCATGTCCAGCGCCTGATGCGGACGAATGGAGTTGTACTCCTGCACCCAAGCATCCGTTGCCGCCTGAGCCGCCCCGATGCTCTCGAGCGCGCCGCAGTCGTCGAGGAGTTCACGCCGCAGCGTCTGATGGAACCGCTCGACCTTGCCCGTCGTGGTCGGCGACGCCGGCTGGGTGAGACGATGCGCGATCCCGTTCTCCCGACAGATCCGGTCGAACAGCACCTCACCGCCCTGCCCGAACCGGTCGGTGAACTGTTTGCCGTTGTCGGTCAGCACCTCCTCCGGCACCTCGAAGGTCTGCAAAGCCCGGGCGAACGCCGCGCACAGAAAAGCCGATCACAGCCACTGTCAACCATCAGCTGGGACCTAACTGTCAAGCATCACCCGGGACCGGACACGCATCCTGAGCCTGGCGCGGTGGAAGTTTCCCTACGTCATCAAGGCTCGGCTGCGCTCGCTCGTCCGGGCGACCAACGGCGCTTGTCAATCATCGCCAACCCGGCCGCCGCCCACTCCGCCCCAGCGCATCAACAGCCGCTCCGGCCCGCACACCACCGCCACCACGATCCGGCCTCAGGAAGGGAAAAACAGCAGCTAGACCCCAACGCCCCGCTTCCGGGGCCACCACGCACCCCTTTCCACCCGGCTGC
The DNA here is from genome assembly GCF_040298185.1 of Streptomyces sp. NPDC001634. NCBI lineage: Bacteria > Bacillati > Actinomycetota > Actinomycetes > Kitasatosporales > Streptomycetaceae > Streptomyces > Streptomyces sp. NPDC001634. The sequence goes on from NZ_JBEOZU010000093.1 coordinate 29,172, forward strand.
CTACACCAGTAGGTCGGATCAAACCGAGGGCCGCGCCGCCTCCATGTCTTCGCCACCGGCGCACGTCGCCGCCCGCCCGTCGCCACACGCAGCGGCCACACTCCAACACGGGCACGGGGACGAACGGTGATCCCCAACGGTGCAGGTCAAAGACGCTTTGTGTTACCGAAGGAGGCCGGATCGCGGTGGCGGTAGCATGCGGGCCAACGCTGCCAGATACGCGGACGTTCGTACGGCCCGCTGATCCCGCACCAGGCCGCCAGCCGGACGGCGGACGCGGCTATGAGAGGGGGAGAACCCCGCTGTGGCTGGGGCGGTCGGCTCCGCGACTTTAGCCAGCCACTTTGGCGCGAGCCTCGAAGATCAGGATTCGAGCGACGCCGAGACCGTTCACACGTACCTCTTCGTCGATGGCCTCGACCTGGTCGCGCGCAGCGATAGCAGGATGGCTGGCCTCGATCCGAGGCGACTGCTCCGCCCAGGCGGACCGCTCTATCCGACAGATACGCCGCGCAAGGTGGACGTGGCAACCCAGGAGCAGCCCGAGCCAGGGCCGGACAGGCTGACCATCCGGGTGCGGCTCAGGGGCGAGACGGTCACCTGGTCCAACCTGATGTACCCGGGCCCCGACGGCAGGGGCATCGAGAAGGTTCGCTTCCGCCTGGAGCAGTACCTGGGCGAGGTCGAGCGAGCATACGCGGCATTGGCAGACCAGCCCTGATCGTCAAAGCAACGGCGACCGCTGGGCCGTCCCTGGGCCGTCCAAGGTCACCCGACGCAGACCGACAACGACAGAAGCCCACGGCATCTGAGCTGTTCAGAGCCGTGGGCTTCCTCAGCCTCGCTGGTCAGCGAGACCCTGATCAGTAGACCGGCTTGTGCGGCTCGATCTGGTTGACCCAGCCGATCACGCCGCCGCCCACGTGGACCGCGTCCGCGAAGCCCGCCGACTTCAGGACGGCGAGGACTTCCGCGCTGCGGACACCCGTCTTGCAGTGCAGGACGATCTTCTTGTCCTGCGGGAGGGTCTCCAGGGCGGCGCCCATGAGGAACTCGTTCTTCGGGATCAGCCTGGCGCCCGGGATGGAGACGATCTCGTACTCGTTCGGCTCGCGGACGTCGATGATCTCGATGTTCTCGCCGTCATCGATCCACTCCTTGAGCTGCTTCGGAGTGATCGTCGAGTCGACGGCCGCCGCCTGGGCCTCCTCGGAGACGACGCCGCAGAAGGCCTCGTAGTCGATGAGCTCGGTGACGGTGGGGTTCTCGCCGCAGACGGCGCAGTTCGGGTCCTTGCGGACCTTGACCTGGCGGTACTGCATCTCCAGGGCGTCGTAGATCATCAGTCGGCCGACGAGCGGCTCGCCCGTGCCGGTGAGGACCTTGATCGCCTCGGTAACCTGGATGGAACCGATGGACGCGCACAGCACGCCGAGGACGCCGCCCTCGGCGCAGGAGGGGACCATGCCCGGCGGCGGGGGCTCCGGGTAGAGGCAGCGGTAGCAGGGGCCGTGCTCGGACCAGAAGACCGATGCCTGACCGTCGAAGCGGTAGATCGAACCCCAGACGTACGGCTTGTTCAGCAGCACGCAGGCGTCATTGACCAGGTAGCGGGTCGCGAAGTTGTCCGTGCCGTCGACGATCAGGTCGTACTGGCTGAAGATGTCCATCACGTTGTCGGCCTCGAGCCGCTCCTCGTGAAGGATCACGTTCACGTACGGGTTGATGCCCTTGACCGAGTCGCGCGCGGACTCGGCCTTGGAGCGGCCGATGTCAGCCTGGCTGTGGATGATCTGCCGCTGGAGGTTCGACTCGTCGACCTCGTCGAACTCCACGATGCCGAGCGTTCCCACGCCCGCCGCGGCCAGGTACATGAGCGCAGGCGAGCCCAGACCGCCGGCGCCCACACAGAGCACCTTGGCGTTCTTCAGCCGCTTCTGCCCGTCCATCCCGACATCGGGGATGATCAGGTGGCGGGAGTACCTGCGGACCTCGTCTACGGTGAGCTCGGCAGCCGGCTCGACCAGGGGTGGCAGCGACACGGGGACTCCGTTGGTCGGTCAATCACTACAGTTGTTCTCCTCGTAACACTGCCATGGCCTTCTTCATTCCGAGACACCCGTTCCGATCCGCGAGACGATTTCGTCCCAGTAGCCGGGCATGCCCTCCCAGGGGTCCGCGCGGCCGCCGCGCGCCGTGCGGTCGGTGAACCAGATCGTGGCGGCGCCCTGCCAGCGGGCGATCCGCAGCGCCTCGTCGAGGTGCCCTCGGGGCACGCCGTGCACGAAGTGGCAGAACCGCTCGGGCGGGTGGTCGGCGGTCCACTCGGCCACCTGCGACCAGCGATAGTCGTTCCAGCAGCCGGAGAAGGTGACCAACTGGTCGGCGTTCTCGGCGTATCCCGGATACGGGTGGGTGCCGTGGCCAAGGACGATGTGCCCGCGGTCGAGGAACGCGCGGAGTGCGGCGACCGTGCGGCGGACCTCGGGGAGCGCGGCGCGTTCGCTCGGGCAGCGGTCCAGGAGGAATCCGTCGACCCGGTACCAGTCGAGATACCGGTGCGCCTCGGAGACCAACTCACCGAAGGGCCGGGCGCCATAGGTGGCGTCGAGGTGACCGAGAACACGCACACCCGCGTTGTGCAGCCGCCCCGCTGCCTCCAGGCAGTGCGGGTCGGGTCGTGTCCCGGGACCCCCGCTCACATTGAGGACGGCCCAGTGCACCGGGGCGCCCGGGCGGGCGAGCTCGCTCCACTCCAGGGGGGCGACGAGGGGGTGCGCATAGCCCGGGATGCCCAGGCCCGGGCCCAGGCCGGTGCTCGCGGTGCCCGCCGTCCTGCTGGTCAGATGCGGCATGCCGCCTCCATCCAGATATCGGCGAGGGACTCCTCGAGATTGATCCGGGGCCGCCAGCCGAGGCGGTCACGTGCGGTGCGCACGTCGGCCTGCTGCCAGCTGCCGCAGCCGTCCGGGTAGGGGTACGCGACCGGGGCGGCGTGGTCGGCTTCGCCACGGGGGTGGCCGATGGGCGGCCGCACCGGGCCGGGAGAGCCGTCGAGTTCGTGCAGGTTGCCGCCGTAGCCGGCCACGCGAGCGAGGACGGCGGCCGCGTCGCGGAGGCGCACGGCGCGGCCCGAGCCGATATTGATCACGCCCTGCGCGGCGGACAGGGACGCGGCGTGGACGGCGCGGGCGACATCGCGTACGTCGACGAAGTCGCGCTGGACGCCGAGACCGCCGAGCTTGAGTTCGCCGTCGCCGGACTGCATGGCGCGGCGCAGGGCCTCGGCGAGGCGGCCGAGCGGGGATCCGGCGGGGGTGCCGGGCCCGGCGGGCGAGAACACGCGGAGCACGACGGCGTCGAGTCCCGAGCCGAGGACCAGTTCGGTGGCGGCGAGCTTGCTGACGCCGTACGGACCGCCGGGCCGCGGGACCGCGTCCTCGGCCGTGGAGGAGCCGGGCTGGCTGGGTCCGTATTCGGCGCCGCAGCCGATCTGGACCAGGCGTGCCCCGCAGCCGCTGCGGCGCAGGGCCTCGCAGACGGTGGCGACGGCGACGGTGTTGTGCCGGGTGAGTTCGCGCGCGCCGCCACGGATGGCTCCGGCGCAGTTGACGACGACCCCGGGGTGCACGGCGTCCAGGAAGCGGGTGAGCGCGCCGGGGCTGCCGGATGCGAGGTCGAACCGTACGTCGGCGTCGTCGCCGCGGCCGAGGGCGGTGAGCTGTACGGCCGGGTCGGCGAGCAGGCGGTCGGCGACGAAGCGGCCGAGATATCCGTTGGCTCCGATCAGCAGGACCCTCATCGGGCGGCTCCCGGGGCGGATTCTCCGGTTCGGGAGGTGATCATCTGACGTTCTCCTTCAGAGGTGGTGCCGTGGGTCATGAAGAGGGGCCCGCGGTGTCGGCCCCGCGGGAGTCGTGTGCTCGGGACATGGGCGGGGATCCCGGGCCACGGTGGCGGCGCATGACGTCGGAGGTGGGGGTGTCATGGGCCGCGGTCAGGGCGAGCCGGGCGGTCGGGCATGGGCCGAGGCCCGGGTCAGGGTGCGGGTCGCGTGGATCAGGAGGGTCAGGGCGGCCAGGGCGCAGACGAGGGCCGGGACGGCATCCGCGCCCCAGGCGTCGGCCAGGGTCTCGACCGGGGTGGCCAGCAACGAGCAGCCGGGCAGCCGTCCGGCGAAGACGGAGGCCAGGGCCATCGCCTCGACGGCGGTCGCGGTGCCGAGGACGACGGCCGGGGCATGGCTGAAGCCATGCGCGGTGAGCAGCCGGGAGAGCAGCAGAAGCGCGCCGAGTGCACCGGCTCCGGCGTACGCGGCGGGTCCGCCGAGCAGGGCGGCGCACAGCGCGAGCAGTGCGCCCAGGGCGCACAGGAAGAGTCCGAACATCCCGAGGAGCAGCGGTGCGGCGGAGGCCGCGAAGTCCTCCAGGCCGCGGCTCGCGGCGAGTCTGCGGCGGGCGCGTACGGCGAAGAGACGGGCGCACCAGACGGCGGGGCCACAGGCCAGGGCGAGGGCCAGGACGGGTGCGGTGGCCGCCGGCCAGAGGCCGTCGGGGCCGCCGTCCAGTGCGGCGCGCAGCAGGCCGTCGCCGAGGAGGGCGTAGGCGAGCAGCCAGCACGTCCATGCGCGCGTGGCGATCGGCGTGGCGTGGGCGGGTGCACGCAAGGGGCCGCGGCGTAACGCGGCGCGCAGGCCGAGCGCGACGGCGAGGGCACCGATCGCGGCGACGGCCAGGCGGGGGCGGCCCGCGGTGAGCCGCATCCCGATGACGGTGGCCGCGCACAGCGCGCCCGGGAGCAGAGCGAGGGCGGCCCAAGCCCAGTGCTCGCGGGGGGCTTCCGCGGCGGCGGGTTGCGCTGGGGGCTGGTCGTCGTCGCGGGGTACGCGGGCGTACATCTCCTCGGCGAGCGAGAACACATCGCGGTGCCGGAAGCGGGAGGCGGTGCGGTCGGTCAGGCCATGGGCCTCCAGACCGGCCGCGATCTCCAGTGGGTCGACGGCCCGCTCACACAGGTCGCGATGCCGGTGCACAAGGGCCTTGACGGGGTCGACGGCGCCACGGCGGGCCGGGGGCTTGCGGGCCGGGTTCGCGCTGTCGGCGGATTCGAGGGGCGTGGAGCCGACGGTACGGGGCGCGCGCTCCGGCGTGACGGTATCCGTGCGCCCCTCGGCGCGAGTTGCGTCGAACGCGCCCCCGTATGCGCCGACGTCACACACGTCTTCCAACACGACTTCCGGAGCAACGGACTCACCGCGCGCGTCGGCTCCCGCGCCGTCGAGCGTCGCGGACACGCCGCCCGCCCCGGCCTCGGAGCCCTCCGGCGGCGCCCCGTCGACGCGCGCATACGTCCCCGGCACCCCTTCGGCGCCCACGCCGGTCTCCCCCGTGCCCACGAGCCACTCCTCCGGCCGTGCGTCCCGGGCGCCGGGGCGGTCGAGTTCTCCCAAGTCGCTCATGACGCCCGCTCCGGCGCCGGGACGGTTTCCTGGGGCTGTCCGGTGGCCCGTACGGGTGCCGTCGCGCCGCCCGCCGTCCACGCCCAGCGCGGTCTCCCGGCCAGGTGCCCCGGCTCGGTCCAGCGGCCGGGCAGGTGCGTCTCGGCCGGGGCTCCGAAGGGCAGCGGTTCGCCAGCATCGTCGACAAGCACGCGCCGTACCGGCGAGTGGGAGACGATCTCCAGGTAAATGCCGTGAAACGCCGCCACGTTCTGCTCGACCGTGAAGAGTTCGAGGGCTCGTGCGCGGGCGGCCGCGCCGAGGCGCTCACGGCGCTCGGGGTCGCCCAGCAGCGCCAGGCACGCCTCCGCGAGCGCCCGGGGATTGCGCGGCGGAACCACAAGTCCCGTACCGCCGATGACCTCCACGACCGCGCCCACGTCCGTGGACACCGTCGCCCGCCCGCAGAACATGGCTTCCACCAGGCTGATCGGAAACCCTTCGACGACGCTCGACAGGACGACGACCGCCCCGGCCGCATACGCCTCCGCCAGGTCCGGCACCGCCGGGTCGCCGATCTCCTCGAAGGACACCGGGTTGTCGCCGACGGCGTGTACGCCCTCCGCCTCGTCGGGGAAGAGTTGCGCGGCCAGCGCCCGGCAGTGCCCGAGGTATTCCGTGCCCTCGGCGCCGACCGCGGCCCCCACGATCCGCAGCCGCGCCTTCGGCTCCTGCCTGCGGATCTCCGCGAAGGCGTGGAGCAGGGAGACCAGGTCCTTGGCGGGTTCGATCCTGCCGACCCAGACCAGCGTGTACGGGTCCGCACAGTCGCCGGCCTCGCCCACCTCCGTGAAGCGGGACGCCTCCATGCCGGGGTAGACCGTGCGCAGTTTGGCCCGGTCGGCGCCGCACCGCTCCTGCCAGCGCCGGGCGTGGGTGTTGCCGGGCGTGATGCACGCGGCCCGCCGGTAGACCTCGGCGGTCAGCCGGCGGTGGAAGGACGCGAGAAGGGCGCGCACCGAGGGGGGCCCGTCCGCTGTCCCCAGGTAGTGCGCACGCAGTTGTACGCCGTACTCGGTGACCAGCAGCGGGACTCCGGCGAAGTGCCGGGCGAGGAGGCCGGGCAGGGCGGCGGTGCCGCCCGTCGTGGCATGGCAGAGGTCGGCCGAGCCGAGTCCGTCGTCCTCGTACCAGTCGAGGGAGAGGGGGCGCAGGACGCGTTCCACGTGCGCGGCCACATCGAGCAATTCGGGGACGCGCGCCGCGCGCGCTGCCCGGAGGGCGCCCGGTGCACGACAGGCGCACTCCAGCGTGCGTACGGCGGTTTCGGAACGCAGTGCGCCGACCAGTCCGCCCTCGTCCCGGGCGAGTTCGGCGAGCGCGTACAGGGCGTTGCCGAAACGGTCCGCCTCGGGCCCGAGCGGTTCGGAGGCATCCTGTGGGGTCCCCGGTTCCGGTGCCGTGCAGAGCGCGGCGGCCAGCTCCCCGTACCCGTCGGCGAACCGCCGTCGTGCCCGGCGCCCGTAGGCGACCCCGTCGTCCTCCGCGGTCCACAGAGGTGCCGTCCGTACCCGGCTGACCTGAGGCGGCAGCGGGATCCAGCCCTCGGTCTCCTGCCGCTCGCTGCGGCTGAGCGCGTAGATGTCGAACTCGTGCTGCCCGAGCCCGCGTACGAGCCGGTCGCACCAGAGTCTGGCGTCACCGCTGACATACGGATAGCCACCCTCCGTAAGCAGTCCGATGCGCACGATCGCACCCCCGATCTCCCATGTGGGGAGCCGCCGTTGCCCGGCGGCTCGCAGCGGGACGAACGTATGCGGACATGACGGTGGCGCGACGGACGGTTGTCCG